>DATJDE010000506.1:0-3678 GCA_035497595.1 Rhizomicrobium sp.
TTTCGAAAAGGTGCGTGACACGGTGCTGCCGACACTCGGCCCCGAACGGCGCGCCACCTATTCGCCCTTCCTGCCGATCTCGCCGACCACCGGCAATGTGCTGCAAGTGCCGGTGCTCGAATGGAACAGCAAAACCGGCACCATCGTATTCGAAGATGAGAACGGCAAGAAAACGGAAACGCCTGTCACCGGCGGCCATGTGAAATGCCAGTGGAAGGCCGATTGGGCGATGCGCTGGTTGGCGCTCGATGTCGATTACGAAATGTCGGGCAAGGATCTCATCCCCTCAACCGATCTGTCGTCGAAGATTCTGCGCGTCCTCGGCGGCGAACCGCCGGAAGGCTTTAATTACGAGCTTTTCCTCGATGAGCAGGGCCAGAAGATTTCCAAATCCAGAGGCAATGGCCTGACCATCGACGAATGGCTGACCTATGGCTCGGAAGAGTCCATCGCGCTGTTCATGTACCAAAAGCCGCGCGTGGCGAAGAAGCTCCATTTCGATGTCATTCCCAAAGCGGTGGATGACTACGTCACCTTCCTCGACGCTTACGCGAAAGACGACGCGGCGAAGAAACTCGAAAACCCCGTCTGGCATCTGCATGGCGGGCACCCGCCGCAGGAAAGCTATCCGGTCACCTTCGCGCTGCTGCTCAATCTGGTCAGCGCCTCCAACGCCTCCAACCACGACGTGTTGTGGGGCTTCATCCGGGCCTATGCGCCGGAAGCCTCGCCGCAGGCCAATCCGGGTATTGACAAACTTGTAAGTTACGCCCTCAAATACTACGAAGACTTTGTACGGCCCGCGAAGGTCTATCGCGCGCCGTCCGAAAAAGAACACAAAGCGCTGGAAGCTTTGGCGCAGGTTCTGGAGGGTCTTGGGCAGGAACGTGATGGTGCGGTGGTGCAGAATGCCGTCTACGAAATCGGCAAGACCCACGGCTTCGAACCCTTACGCGACTGGTTCAAGGCGCTGTACGAGGTCCTGTTTGGACAGACGCAAGGCCCGCGCTTCGGCTCGTTCGCAGCGCTCTATGGTTGCCGGGAAACAGCACAACTGATCCGCCATGCACTTGCAGGTGGACTGATGGAGAACAGCAGATGAAATTTCGGGTTGCAGCTTTGATCGCCGTCGGTTTAGTCGCCAGCCAGCTAAGTTTCGCAATCCCAGCATCTGCCAGCCCTGCCTACGATTTGTGGATGCAGGGCAAGTATGACGAGGCGATCAAGGCCGGCCTCGACGAAAAAACGGCTGAGGGTCTTTCGGTCGCCGCCCGTGCCGCTGCTTCCGATATGACGATGCGCACGACCCCCTGCCTCGAATGCACCACCCGCACCGAAGAACTGGCGCGCAAAGCTCTCGCCGCCGATCCCAAGGCGGCCCTTCCCACCATCTATCTGGCAGGCGCGCTCGGCTATCGCGGCCGCATCATCGGGATGATGGCCTCGCAAAGCGCCAAACTCGGCGAACAGTCCAAAGCCGCGATTGAAGCCGCTTTGTCCGCCCACCCCAAAGACGCGCAGCTTCTCGCCACCATGGGCGGCTGGAATTTTGAAGTGGTGCGCGTTGGCGGCTCAATGCTGGCCCGCTGGACCTATGGCGCCACCACCGACAAAGGCCTCGAAAAATTCGCCGAAGCGTTGAAGATCGCGCCCAACGATCTGGTGGTGAACTATCTCTACGGCATCTCGCTCGCATCGGTGGATGCCGATAAATATCACGACAAGATCGAAGCCGCCTGGAAGCGCGCGGCTGCCGCCCCTGCTGAAAGCGTCTATGAACAGGCGCAGAAAAAACGCGCCAGCGAATTGCTGGTGCTGCTCGCCGGCAAGGATCGCAAAGCCTTCGACGCCAAAGTGAAGACCTATATGGGCATCCCCAAATAGGTTTTACCGGCAAGGCTCAGCCGTAACGCGAACCGCGCGTTACTGGCTGGCCCAAACGATGCGGTGCATGAACGCAATCTCCGAAAGATCGAAGCCCCGCGTCTCATAGGCCGGGTTGAACGATTGCAGCTCGATGCGCTGTGCGGTGGAGCGCGCCAACTGCTTGGCCATCACCTCACCGGCAATGGTGCGCACCAAGACCCGGTCACCGCGCCGGACATTGGCCGAAGGCGACACCACGATGCGGTCGCCATCGCGGTAGACCGGCTGCATGGAATCGCCGGTGATCTCCAGCGCATAGGCATGATCGTCTTCCACACCGGGAAAGGCGATCTGTTCCCAGCCCTGTCCGGCCGGAAAACCCGAATCGTCGAAATAACCCCGGCTGCCCGCCTGTGCGAGGCCGATCAGCGGCACAAAATGTATCGCGATCTTCGAGCCGTCGCGTGCTGAAACCAGCCCGACAAAGCCTTCAAGGCTTTCGCCCGTTGCCGCCAGAATCTTCGACACACTCTCGGTCGACGGCCAGCGTTCCTTGCCATTGGCCGCGGTGCGCTTGGATTTGTTGAAGGTGGTGGGATCGAGACCGGAGATTTTCGCCAGTCCCGAGGCCGACAGATCATGGCGTTCCGCCAGCCCGTCGATTGCGTTCCAGATTTGCTTGTGAGTCAGCATATGTTTCCGCTCGCAGGTGAGCGCCGTCTCCTGTAAGAATTCCTAAAATATGCACATTCTAGGAAATTACAACTAAAGAAGGGCCGAAGTCCAGAGATGTTGACGGATCTTGCCACAAAAGCCTTAAAACTGCTTCCACCGGAGGCTGCGCACCGCGCCACCATCGCCCTGCTGGAGCAGGCCGGGCGGCTGTTGCCGGTGGCCCCGGCAGATGATCCGCGCCTTGCCATCTCCCTGTTCGGACGGCTTTTTCCCAATCCGCTGGGCCTTGCCGCAGGCTTCGACAAGAACGCCCAGGTGCCCGACGCGATGCTCCGTCTGGGCTTTGGCTTCACCGAATGCGGCACGGTGACCCCGCGCCCCCAAACCGGCAATCCCAAGCCCCGGATGTTTCGGCTGGCCGAGGATCGCGCCGTCATCAACCGCCTCGGCTTTAACAATCAGGGCATGGATGCCGCCGCCCGCCGCCTCAGCGCCCGCCCGCGCCACGGCATCGTCGGCATCAATATCGGCGCCAATAAAGATTCGCCCGATCGCATCGCCGACTACCGCGAAACCTTCGCCCGTCTCGCCCCGCTTGCCGATTATGTGACGGTGAATATTTCTTCCCCCAACACGCCGGGCCTGCGCGGCCTGCAAAACCGCGACGAACTGGAACACTTGCTCGCAACGCTCACCGGCGAACGCGCCCGCGCCAACAGCGCCGTGCCGCTGCTGTTGAAAATCGCGCCCGATCTCGATGAGCCCGCGCTCGATGACATCGCAGCTGTGGTGCGCGCCTCCGGCATCGAAGGCCTCATCGTCACCAACACCACACTGGCGCGGCCCCAATCTCTCAAAAGCAAACACGCCCAGCAATCCGGCGGCCTCTCCGGCGCGCCTTTGTTCGCGCCCTCCACCGCCATCCTCAAAGCGATGCGCGCGCGCGTCGGGTCCGACCTCGTGCTGATCGGCGTCGGCGGCGTATCATCCGGCGAAAGTGCCTACGCCAAAATCCGCGCAGGCGCGAGCCTCGTACAACTCTACAGCGCCCTGGCCTATGGCGGCCCGTCGCTGATAACCCGCATAAAACAAGAACTTTCCGCATGTCTGAAACGCGACAACTTCATGCGCGTCAGC
>DATJDE010000507.1:0-8399 GCA_035497595.1 Rhizomicrobium sp.
GAGCACAACGCGGTGTTTCAAGTTTTGCATGGCGGCGATGCGGGGGAGGTTGATCTCGTCACGCTCACCGCATCGGGCGGGCCGTTTCGTGAGTGGACGACTGAACGCATGCGCGATGCGACACCTGAACAGGCCATCGCCCATCCGGTCTGGGCCATGGGCAAGAAGAACTCGCTCGACAGTGCAAGCCTGATGAACAAAGGGCTGGAGCTGATCGAGGCGCACTATCTTTTTGCGCTGCCGTGCGAGCGTTTAAGCGTTGTCATCCATCCGCAATCAATCGTCCATTGCATGGTGTCATATGAGGACGGAACAACGCTTGCGCATTTCTCTGCGCCGGACATGCGCACCCCCATTGCACATGCGCTGGGGCATCCGCGGCGTATTGCCTCTCCGTCGCGCCGGTTGGACTTGGCAACCATGGGGCCGCTGACCTTTTCCGCACCGGATCCGGGGCGTTTTCCGGCCCTGCGGCTGGCCACCGATTGCTTGCGCGCAGGCGGTCTCGCGCCTACCATCCTCAACGCCGCAAACGAGATCGCGGTGGACGCGTTTCTGGATCGACGAATCGGATTCCTCGATATTTCGCGCGTGGTCGAAGCGGCGCTGGAAACGGGGGAGGCGAAGCTGTCCAATCATCTGTCGTCCGATCTCGCAGCGGTTTTGGCCGCGGACGGTGAAGCGCGCAAATGGGCGGGCGAACTTTGCCGGACAATAAGAAACTAGAGCTTCGGGAGAAGCGCGAGGAAGGCGTATGACAGCGTTGCACGAATTTCTCGCTTGGTTGCCAAGCGGACTGCCGGCCTACATTTTCCTCATCACCGTTGTCGTCTTTTTTCACGAGCTTGGGCATTTCCTGGTGGCACGCTGGTGCGGCGTGGCGGTGGAAACCTTCTCCATCGGCTTCGGGCGGGAGATCGTCGGCTGGACCGATCGGCACGGCACACGCTGGAAAATTTCCTGGATTCCGTTTGGTGGCTACGTCAAGTTTTTGGGCGATGTCGGGGCCGCAAGCACGCCTGATCGTGAATTGCTCGAAGACCTGCCTGCCGATCTGCGTGAGAATGCCTTTCCGCTGAAACCGCTGTGGCAACGGGCCTCCATCGTCGCTGCCGGTCCTGCCGCCAATTTCATTCTCGCCATCGTGATCTTCTCTGCGATGTTCATGATCTACGGAGAATCCTACAACACGCCGGTTGTTGACGGCGTGACCGCGGGTAGCCCCGCAGCCATCGCCGGAATCCACAAGGGCGACATCGTCAAAAAGATAAACGGCAAGTCGGTGCGCGATTTCAGCGATATCGCGCAGGTCGTCACTCTCAACATGGGCGAACCGGTATCACTGCTGCTGGACCGCCAGGGACAGATGCTGACGGTCAACGCGCACCCGCGCCTCACCGACATCCCCGATAGGTTCGGCGGCGTGAACCGGATGATGGCTCTGGGCATCTCCAACATCCCGCGGCAAGACCGAATCAGTCATGTGCGCTTCGGACCGGTGGACGCGGTAGGCGCAGCCTGTGGCCGCACCTGGCTGATCGTCAAAAGCACCTTCGTCTATATGTGGCAGATGAGCACAGGTTATGCGGATTCAAGCCAACTTCGCGGCCCAATCGGGGTTGCTTCCGTATCGCAAAAGGTGGCGTCTATCAGCTTTGTAGCGCTCATTACCCTCGCCGCGTTAATGTCCGTAAGTATTGGACTAATCAATCTTTTTCCTATCCCACTGCTCGACGGTGGACACCTTCTGTATTATGCATTCGAAGCTGTTCTGGGCCGACCGCTTGGCGTTCGTGCTCAGGATGTAGGATTTAGGCTCGGGCTGGTGGCTGTTCTTGGTCTTATGCTTTTGGTGACCTGGAACGACCTGGTTCGATTGGATCTTTTCTGAAGCCCAAAAACCGCCGCTTTTGCCCGGCGGCTAGCCCAGAGACGAGTGGATGAAATCCATCGCCGTTCTGACCGCGAGTTTATTGCGCACGGCTGCGCTTAGCACCGCCGTCTTGATAACTGTTGGCGCCGAACTTGCTGGTGCGCAGGCGCTTAATCCGCAAGGGTCCGCTCACACACCAAGCGCTGCTCTGCCGCTGGGGCCGCCGATCCGCCAAATTCTTGTGGCCGGTACGCAGCGCATCGAAGCCGCGACGGTCCTCTCCTACATTACGGTTCGCGAAGGCGATTCCTATGACGAGCAGGCCGTTGACCGCTCGCTGAAAACCCTGTTCGCCACAGGCCTGTTCGCGGACGTGAAATTCCGCTGGGATGGGCAGATCCTCACCATTCAGGTGGTTGAGAACCCCATCATCAACCAGATTGATTTTGAAGGTAATTCGAAGGTCTCGACCAAGGACCTTCAGAAGGAAGTGCAGCTCAAGCCGCGCACCGTCTTCACCCGCGCCCGTGTGCAGTCGGATGTTCAGCGCATCATCGAACTGTATCGCCGCAACGGTAAATTCGCCGCCTCGGTTGATCCGCAGATCATCCAGCGGCCGCAAAACCGCGTCGATCTGATTTTCTCGATCAACGAAGGCGCCACCACGGGCGTCGCACGTATCACCTTCATCGGTAACAAGGTGTTCGATGACGATACGCTGCGTGGCCAGATCGCGACCACAGAAAGCGCCTGGTGGAAATTTCTCGCCACCAACGACAATTACGATCCCGATCGGCTGACCTTCGACCGCGAACAGCTTCGCCGTTTTTACCTCAGCCAGGGCTATGCGGATTTCAACGTCATCTCCGCCGTGGCTCAGCTCACGCCCGATCGTTCGGCCTTCTATCTGACCTTCACAGTCGATGAAGGCCCGATCTACAAGTTCGGCGACGTCGAAATTGAATCCAGTATCAAGGAACTGGATCCGAAGGTTCTACGCGCCAATCTGCCAATCCATAGCGGCGATACCTACAACGCCGAGCTGATCCAGAAATCTATCGATGCGCTGACAAATGCGGCAGGCACCAAGGGCTATGCCTTTGCCGAGGTGCATCCGCGCATCCGCCGTGATCGTGACAAACGCACCATTGGCGTTGTGCTCAAGATTGAGCAGGGGCCGCGCGTTTATGTCGAGCGCATCAATATCGTGGGCAACACCCGCACGCTGGACAAGATCGTTCGCCGTGAAATGCGGCTGGTTGAAGGCGATGCCTTCAACCGGGTCTTGCTGGATCGTTCGCGCACCCGCATTCGTGCACTCGGCTTCTTCAAGGATGTCGACATTAAGACCGCGCCTGGCACCGCGCCGGACAAGACGACACTCAATGTTGCGGTCACCGAACAATCGACCGGCGAACTGTCTCTTGGCGCTGGTTATTCATCGCAAAGCTCGTTCGTGGGCGAATTCAGCTATACCGAACGCAACCTGTTCGGCCGTGCTCAATATCTGCGCCTGAGCGCAGCACTGTCGTCTATCAGCAAGCAGTTTCAGGTCAGCTATACCGAGCCGTATTTTCTGGATCGCCCGCTTGCCGCCGGCGTCGATCTTTACAAATACCTGAACAATTTCGACCAGGCCGCCTATCAGGGCGATACCACTGCCGCCACGTTCCGGTTGGGTTTCCCGACGTCCGAATTCGGCAGTGTTCAGCTGCGCTACACCTACCGTATCGACAAGGTGACGCCGTACAACATCGCCAATATTCCACAGCAGATTCTCGATGCTGCGGGCACCACGCAAACCTCGCTGATCGGCTACACCTTCAGCTACAACACGCTGGATGATTACGCCAAGCCGACCCGCGGCCTGACCTTCAGCTTCAGTCAGGATTTCGCGGGCTTTGGTGGGTCGCTCAAATATATCCGGGCTGAAACCACCGCTAGCGTCTATCGCCGCCTGTTCTTCGATGGGGTGGTTGCTTCTCTGTCGGGCAGTGCCGGCTATATCGGGGCCTATGATGGCCAGACCGTCCGCATCAACGAACGCTTCTTCAAGGGGGGCGACTCGTTCCGCGGCTTCCAGCTTGCCGGCATCGGCCCGCGCGACGTCGCGGTTCCCGGCAACAGCGGTGCTATCGGTGGCAACGTCTACGCTATCGGCTCGATCAACATCCGGATTCCCAACTTCCTCCCGGAGGATTATGGCATTTCGACCTCGCTGTTCAGCGATTTCGGAACCTTGGGCCGGATCGATCGCGACGCCAGAACGCCGACCGCAGCAATCTGCCGCCACGTCAAACCGGGTGGGGTGAACGCGACCAGTTGCATTGCCGACAATCTCGCGCTACGCGCTTCCGCCGGTATTAGTGTCGGCTGGAAGTCGCCCTTTGGCCCCATCCAGATCGATTTCGGCATTCCGCTAGCAAAAACGCCATACGATCGAACCGAGATCATCCATTTCAGTGCTGGGACAGGACTCTAACGCTATGAAAAACAACACGATCTTTGCCCGTGTGGCCGTCGCCGCCGGTGCATTTGCTATTGCCGGTACCATGTTTGTGACGCCGGTTGCGGCGCAGCAAAAGCCATCTGCCGGTACGCCGGTACCAAAAATTCTGGTCATCAACCGTGAAGCCATTCTGCGGCTGTCCAAGGTCGGCCAGGATATTGTGAAACAGGTCAACGCCTATACGCAGAATGCCGAGAAGGAATTCAAAGGCGCCGGTGAACAGCTCCGCAAGGACGGCACCGCCCTGCAACAGCAGCTGGCGATTCTCGCCCCTGATGTGAAGGCAAAAAAGATCGCCGATTTCCAGAATCGCGAACGCAGCCTTCAGGCGAAAGTCGAAACGCGCCAGCAGCAGATTCAAGGCGGCGTGTTGCAAGCCCGCCAGCAGATCGAAACGGCGCTTGGCCCAATCGTGCAGGGGATCATGAAGGAACGCGGCGCAACGCTGCTGCTCGATCGTGGGGCGATTGTCTGGGGAACGGGTGACATTGATATCACGCGCGCCGCCATCCAGCGCCTCGACCAGAAAATGACAACCGTGAAGGTGAGCCTTGTTTCGCCGCCCAAGCCCAAGCAGGGGGGCTAAGCGGCGTATCGGCCGTGATGCATAAATGGCCGACCCGCGCTTCTATAAAAATCAGGGACCATTCACGCTAGCTGCGATCTGCGCGCGCGTTGGCGTGGATGTGCCCGCAAACGCATCCGCGGATGTGCTTGTCGCCGATGTTGCGAGCCTCGCCGGCGCGGGGCCGCAACATCTGTCGTTCTACTCAGGTGCGGGTGCAGCGTCACAGCTTTCAAAATCGAAAGCCGGGTTCTGTTTTGTACCGCGCGCAAGCGCTTCGCGCTTGCCACCGTCTGCCGCCATTCTCATCCCGGTCCCGTCAGTACAACATGCCTTTGCGGACATTGCAGGGTTGTTTTATCCCGATCATTGGCAACCGGCCTGGCCGCAATCAACGCCTGTTGATGCCACTGCCCGTCTCGGACGCAATGTGTTGCTCGGCCATGGTGTGGTGGTCGGGGCGCATGCCGAAATTGGCGATGACGTTTCAATCGGCCCAAACACCGTTATCGGGCCGGGCGTCGCGATTGGCCGAGGGTGCCGGATCGGCGCCAACGTCACCATTGAGCATGCCTATATTGGCGATGACGTTTTTATTCTTCCGGGGGCACAAATCGGTCAGCCCGGTTTTGGCTTTGCGTCGGACAGACGTGGGCATGTGCGCATTCCCCAGCTTGGCCGCGTCATTATTCAGGATCGCGTTGAAATTGGCGCCTGCACCGCCGTGGATTGCGGTGCATTGGGCGATACGGTGATAGGTGAGGGCACCAAGATTGATAATCTGGTGCAGATTGGGCACAACAACCGCCTTGGGCGGCACGGCATGATTGTGGGCCAGGTTGGCCTTGCAGGAAGTTGCGAACTGGGCGACTTCGTGGTGCTTGGCGGACAGGTCGGGTTTGCCAACTATGTGCGTGTCGGCGATGGTGCAAGGTTCGCAGCACGCTCTGGCGCGACGCCGGGAGATTATGCAGGGGGACAGGATTGGGGCGGTGCGCCCGCCGTGCCCGCCAAGGAATGGATGCGTCAGGTCGCGGCAGTGGTCTTGCTCGCAAAGCGTCGGAAGAAGAAAGATGACTGAAGCCGCCATCAAACTGGAACTCGACGTCGAACAGATCAAAGGGCTGCTCCCACATCGCGCGCCGTTTCTGTTTGTCGAGAAACTGACCGATATCATACCGGCGAAAAGTGCGGTCGGCTGGAAGGCCGTGTCGTTCAACGAGCCGCATTTTCAAGGCCATTTCCCATCCTTCGCCGTGATGCCTGGTGTGCTTATCGTAGAGGCGATGGCGCAAACCGCCGGTGCGCTGGTGATGCAGACATTGGGGCTCACGGCGGGTAGCCGCCTTGTCTATTTCATGACGATCGAGAAAGCGCGGTTCCGCCGCCCGGTGCGCCCCGGTGAAATGTTACGCATGCCCGTCAAGGCGTTGCGCAATCGTGGCATGGTCTGGCGCTTTGCAGGAGAGGCGTATGTCGGTGATGTGCTTTGCGCTGAAGCCGAATATAGCGCCATGATCGCCGATGCACCGCAGGCGAATCATGAAAATACATCCGACAGCAATCGTTGAAGATGGCGCCCGGCTGGGCGCAGATGTCGAGATTGGGCCCTATTGTCTGGTCGGCCCAAACGTCGTGCTGGGCGATGGCGTGCAGCTTCTTTCTCATGTCGTGATGACGGGCCGGGTCGAGCTTGGCGCGCGTTCCACGGTCCATGCCCATGCCGTATTGGGCGATGAAGGGCAGATCCGCAACCAGCACGATCCCGACGCGCGCCTGACCATCGGCACCGATACGGTGATCCGCGAAGGCGTGACCATGCATACGGGTAGCAAGAAGGGCGGCGGCATTACCACGGTCGGCGACCGCGGTTTCTTCATGGCGACATCCCATATCGGACACGATTGCCATGTCGGCAACGATGTCACTTTCGCCAATGGCGTGCAGCTTGGCGGCCATGTTGAAATTGGCGATGGCGTAATTATCGGCGGCACATCGCCAGTGGCACAATTCCGCCGCGTCGGAAAATATGCTTTTGTGGGCGGCCTGACCGGCGTTGCGCGCGATGTCATTCCCTACGGCATGGCCATTGATCGCGGCCCTGCGCTGGATGGGCTCAACCTGATCGGCCTCAAGCGCCGCAATGTTCCGCGCCAGACCATTCACAAAATCCGTGCAGCCTATCGCCTGATTTTTCTGGGCGAAAACGGTAGCCTCTATGATCGCGCGCAGCAGGCTAGCGAAACCTGGGCCGATATTGCTGAAATTCAGGACATTGCGGTCTTCATCCTGCGTGATCGCAAGCTCCCCATCGCCATCCCCCAGCGTCATCGCCCGGCAACGGCAGGGCAATGAGCAGGCTCGGCATCATAGCTGGCGGCGGCGATCTTCCGCACGCCGTTGCCCAATCCGCGCGCAGCAGCGGACGTGATGTCTTCATCGTGTCCCTGACTGGAAACAGCGATGATTGGACCGCAGACTTTCCCCGCGAAGAGGTTTCGCTGGGCGAAATGGGCAAGGCCTTGCGCGCGCTTGCCGCCAACAACTGCACCGACGTGATCTTTGCGGGCCGCGTCGGCAGGCCCCGTTTCTCCGAACTCCGGTTGGATACCAAAGGCATCCTCGCGGTTCCACGCCTCGCAGCAGCGGCATTGAAAGGCGATGATGCGTTGCTGCGCGCCGTCGTCGAGATTTTTGAAAAAGAAGGCCACCGGATCCTCAGTATTGCTGAGGCCGCCCCGTCATTGATCGTGCGTGAAGGGCTGTTGAGTAAACTCGCCCCCTCGCCAGAGGCTTTGGCAGACATCGCCAAGGGCTTTGCCGTGGTCGCGCGGATGGGCGAACTGGATATTGGGCAAGCCGCAGTGGTGTGCGAGGGGCTGGTTCTGGCAGTCGAAGCCGCGGAAGGCACCGATGCGATGCTCAAACGGATCATCGATTTGCCCGACCGTTTGCGGGGCAAGCCGGGTAAGCTGCGCGGTGTGGTGGTCAAGGCCCCTAAGCCCATTCAGGACGGCAAGACCGATCTGCCTGTCATCGGCGTCGAAACGGTTTTGAACGCGCACGCTTCCGGCCTTGGTGGCATCGCGGTCAAAGCAGACGGCGCTTTGATTGTAGATCGCGCCCGCGTGATTGAAGCTGCCGATGCTGCGGGCCTTTTTGTCGTCGGCATCAAACCGGTCAACGCATGACAGGCGCCTCGTTACCTGCAAAGCCGATCTCGCTGATGCTTGTCTGCGGTGAGCCATCGGGCGATCAACTTGGCGGTCAGTTGATGGCCGCGCTCCATGCGCTTGCTGGCGATACCGTCAAAATCTCCGGCGTCGGCGGCTTGGCCATGCAGGCGCAAGGCTTGCACTCCCTGTTTTCCTTGAACGATACCGCCGTCATGGGTTTGGCGGAGGTCGTTCCAAAAATCCCGAAAATCCTCGCCCGTGTGCGTCAGGCCCGCG
>DATJDE010000508.1:0-13268 GCA_035497595.1 Rhizomicrobium sp.
AGGCAAAGCCGTGCAGCAACACAATCGGCCTGCCGCCTTCGCGCGGGCCAATATCGTCATAGGCGATAGTTACGTCGCCGGAGTTGAAATGTGCCATGCACAATCGTTAGCGGGCAGGGCCGCGCCCCGCAAGCCGGATCAGGCCGGGGCACCGGCGCCAATGAAATCCTGCACAAAGGCCGATGCAGGCGCTCGCTTCACCGCGTCAGGCTGGCCATATTGCTCAATCCGCCCCGCATTCATCACCGCCACCAGATCGGCCACGGCAAATGCTTCTTCCTGATCATGGGTGACGAAGACGGTGGTAATGCCCATGCGGTTGTGCAGTTCGCGCAGCCAGATGCGCAAGTCCTTGCGCACTTTGGCATCCAGCGCACCAAACGGCTCGTCCAGCAGCAACATGCGCGGCTCAATGGCGAGCGCGCGGGCCAGCGCCACGCGCTGGCGCTGCCCGCCGGAAAGCTGGCTGGGATAGCGTGTCCCCAATCCGTCCAGTTGAACCAGCGCCAGCAATTCCTGCACGCGGCCCGCAATGTCGGCTTTGCTGGGGCGCGAACTGCGGGGACGCACCTCAAGCCCGAACGCGATGTTCTTGGCCACCGTCATATGGCGAAACAGGGCGTAATGCTGAAACACAAAGCCCGCGCGCCGGTCCCGCGCCGGCACCGCCAGCCAGTTCACATCGGCAAAGCGCACCGAACCGCTATCGGCAAAATCCAGCCCACCGAGAATACGCAACAGCGTCGTCTTGCCGGAGCCGGAAGGGCCAAGCAGCGCCACAAACGCCCCTTGCGGCGCGGTCAGGCTCACCCCCTGAAGAGCGGCCGCACCGGCGCTGCCGCGAAAACGCTTTGTGATGGAATCAATTTCAAGTGACATCAAAATGCTCCTCAACGACGATGAACGGCGGCAATTTCATCCGCATAACGCCATTCCAAAAATGATTTCAGTGTCAGGGTCACCAGCGCCAGAAACGCAAGGACCGAGGCAACGGCAAACGCCGCCACAAACTGATAATCGTTATACAAAACCTCCACATGCAGCGGCATGGTGTTGGTCTGCCCGCGAATATGCCCGCTCACCACCGACACGGCACCAAATTCCCCCATGGCGCGCGCATTGCACAGCAACACGCCATAGAGCAAACCCCATTTGATACTCGGCAGAGTAATGCGAAAGAAAGCTTTCCACCCCGATGCACCCAAAGAGATGGCGGCCTCTTCCTCGTCGCGGCCCTGATCGGTCATCAGCGGAATAAGCTCACGGGCCACAAATGGCACCGTCACGAACATGGTGGCAAGCACAATACCGGGCAACGCGAAAATGATTTTGATATCATGCTCGCGCAGCCACGGCCCCATCCAGCCCTGAAGCCCGAAGATCAGCACATAAATCAAACCGGCAATCACCGGCGAGACCGAAAAGGGCAGGTCGATCAGCGCGGTCAGAACAGTCTTGCCGCGGAAATCATATTTGGAAACCGCCCAGGCCGCCGCCACACCGAACACGGTGTTGAACGGCACCGCAATCATCGCCACCACCGCCGTCAACCAGATGGAGGACAAGGCGTCCGGGTCGCCCAGCGTTTCCAGCGCCGCGCCCAAACCTTTTTCCAGAGCCGCGGAAAAAACCATGATCAGCGGCATCAGTAAAAACAGGATCACAAAGCCAATGGTCAGGGCAACCAGCGCCCAGCGCGTCAGCGGATGGTCTTCAGTGGCGGTGCGCGCGCGCATCAACGTTTCCCCGATGTCCAAAGTTGCAAGGCGTTGAGCCCCAGCAGAATGAGAAAGGATGCGCCAAGCATCACCACGCCGATGGCAGCCGCGCCCGCATAATCGAATTGCTCAAGCTTGATGATAATCAGCAGGGGCGCAATCTCCGAAACCATCGGCAGATTGCCCGCAATGAAGATCACCGAACCATATTCCCCCACCGCGCGGGCAAAGGCGAGCGCGCCGCCTGTGATGAGCGCAGGCAAAAGCGCGGGAAACACCACCCGGCGAAAGGTTTGAAAACGGCCCGCGCCCAGCGTCGCCGCCGCTTCCTCCGGTTCGCGGCCCAGATCGGCCAACACCGGCTGCAACGTGCGCACAACAAAAGGCAGCCCGATAAAGACCAGCGCCACGACAACACCCAGCGGCGTATAAGCAACCTTGATGCCGAGCGGCGCGAGCCATTGGCCGAGCCAGCCATTGCTTGCATACAGCGTGCACAGCGCAATGCCTGCGACCGATGTGGGTAACGCGAACGGCAGATCGACCAGCGCATCGATCAGCCGATGGCCGAAGAAGCGATACCGTGTCAGCGCCCAGGCCACGAGCAGCCCGAACACGGTGTTGATCACCGCGGCGATGGCGGCGGCGCCGAACGAAAGCCGCAGCGCCGCCAACACACGCGGTTCAGTTACCGCTGCAATAAAGCCCTCAAATCCCAAACTCCAAGGCCGTATCACAAGCGCGGCCAAGGGCAGAAACACGACGGCAGAGAGGTAAAAGAGTGTGAAGCCCAGCGAAAGTCCAAAGCCGGGAAGCGCGTTCCTACGCTTCAAACGTCCACTGAGCGCCAAGGTTGCCATGATGAATTACCGGGAAGGTTTATAGATCTGGTCGAATACACCACCATCGGCAAAGTGAACAGCCTGTGCCTTGGTCCAGCCACCAAACGCATCGTCGATGCTGTAAAGTTTGATGGTGGGAAACAGCTTGGCGTTGGCGGCTAACACGGCCTTGTCACGCGGGCGATAAAAGTTTTTCGCTTCAATCTCCTGCGCCTGTTTGGTGTAGAGGAATTTCAGATAGGCCTCCGCCACTTTGCGGGTGCCGCGCTTGTCCACATTTTTGTCGAGCAGCGCAACAGACGGTTCGGCAAGAATGGAAGATGACGGATAGACGATGTCAAACTTGTCCGCACCGAATTCGGCGAGCACAAGATGCGCTTCGTTTTCCCACGAGAGCAACACATCGCCAAGGCCGCGTTGGGCAAAGGTGGTGGTCGATCCGCGCGCACCGCTATCGAGCACTGGCACGTTCTTGTAGAGGCTGGCCACAAACGCTTTGGCCTTGTCGGCATTGCCGCCCGGCGCATGGGCCGCATAGGCCCAGGCCGCCAGATAGGCCCAGCGCGCTCCGCCCGACGTTTTCGGGTTCGGCGTGATAACCTGAACCCCGCTCTTCAACAGATCGTTCCAGTCCTTGATCTTCCAGGGGTTTCCTTTGCGCACCAGAAACACGATGGTCGATGTGTACGGCGCAGAATTATCCGGAAGGCGCGTCTGCCAGTTTGCGGGCAGCAGCTTGGCAATCCGGGCAATGGAATCGATGTCGGCTGCCAACGCAAGTGTTGCGACATCGGCATCAAGCCCGTCGATCACTGCGCGCGCCTGTTTGCCAGATCCGCCGTGGCTCTGGCTGATCGAAACCGTATCGCCGGTTTTCTGTTTCCAGTCTGCGGCAAATGCCTTGTTGAGCGAAACATAAAGCTCGCGTGTCGGGTCGTAGCTGACATTGAGCAGTTTCACATCTGCGGCGTGCGCGCCGTTCGCGGCCAACGCAACGCCCGATGCGAATAGCAAGGCAATCAATCGTTTCATGCTGAATCCTCCATACATCGTCGGTTAGAGAGAGAGCTGTGCGCGCAACGAAAACGCATCAAGCTTAGCACCGATATCGGCGCCGCCCGCGTTGAGACGGGAGACATCGGTGTGTTGGTAATTGGCCTGAAACCGGATCGCGGAATTCGGGTACCAGTTCAGCCCAGCCGTCCAGATATTCTGGCGTCCGCCGCGAATGCCGCCCGCAGGTGCCAGAAATCCGGCAACTCCGGCATTGTCGTTCAAATCGAGAACACTGTAGCGCGCGGCAAGTTCCCAGGCGCCGATGCCAGCGCCGTCAAGGTTGAACGGCTCAGACGGTGTGGGAATGGCATAAGCGGCCTTGTCGGCCTTGTAGGCTTTGGCCTCGCCGGTCAGAACCCAACTTGCCTGCGCATACCAGCCCGAAAAGGACGGGTCAGGCAGAATACTGGCACGGCGATTGATGGTGTATCCGTAATAGCCGCCCTGCGCATACAGGTTTTGCCAGTTGCCCGCAGCTTCAACACCCCATTGCCACACGCTGTCGGCATCAATCACATTGGTGTCGATGAAGCGGATATTGTTGCTGTCGACATTCAGTTCGGGCCGCTCGCGCAAACGAAATGCCGAAGGTGCATTGGCGCCCGCAACCGTATCGGCCAGCTTGAAGACATAGGTGCTGTCCGCACCGATGGCGAAGTTCGCATCCGGCGTTTTGACGAAGCGATAGGCAACGCGGCCAACAACCGCTTGCTGTTCGTCGAACGCCGCCGTCTCGCCTACAACACCGCCAGTATAGGAAAGGGCGGCGAAATAATTGTCATCATAGGCAAAGATGGTGGCGGCATCGCGCCCATCCGCGGCGGCGATGCTGCGCGCCAGATCGGTAGGCTGGGCACGCTCCAGAAACAACAGATCGGAGGCGGAGGTGGAATCGTCAAAGCTCGCCGGCGGGCTATAGGCACCGAGTTTCAGATGCACATCGCCAAGCCCGTCATATTGAATAAAGGCGCTGCTGATCGAAGCCCCTTCAATACCCGAGCCGCCGAAATCATAGATAAATTCGTAAGACCAGTCTTTGAACAGTGTGCCATTCACACCAAGGCGCGCACGGCGAAAATTGTTGCCGCTGGAAAGGTCTGATCCGGCAGGGCGCTGTCCTTGCGCATAATACGCGGTGTCGTATTGGATCAGGCTGCGGATCGCGAGGCTGAAATCGCCGTCGCTGGTGGTGAAGGTAGGGCGCCCGTTTTTAAGGGATATCTGCACGTCCTTGGCGCGTTGCGCCTGAAGCTCGGCATATTGCGCAGCGGTGCTGCGTTTCAGATCGATGACGGCAGCGCTCGGGTCAATTTGGTCTGCCTGTTCGGCGCGTTGCTGTTTCAGCGTTTGTAGCTCGGCGTTCAGTTGCTGAACCTGTTGCTGCAAAGCGTCGACTTTCGCGTCGGTGGTTGTTCCGGCTGCATGTGCAGCCGTGACGAAAGTCAGTGTGGTTGCGCCGGCCAAAAGTGCCGCGCGTAACCCGGTGGTTCGGTAGGTCATGTCCCCAGTCCTCGTTTGAGAGCGCCATCGCAAAAACGATGACCGAGAATTCAAGTTCCTCGATATACTCTATCAAGTCAATGGGAATTTAGATGTAAGGCCAAACAACCGGGCGAAGGCACGCGCAGGCCACCCTCCGGCCCCCGCAGCCGTGAAATTATACAATAGAAATCAGTTGGTTATTCAGTGCGCCCGCTTGGACTGGGTGACGGCGGCAGCAAGGGTCTGGCCTTCCAGCACATGGGCCGTGGCGTCCCGTGCGGCCAGCAAGGCCTTGCGAATCGGGCAGATCGCCTCGTCGAAACAGTCCTCGCACTTTTGATAGGCGTGCTGGCTGACGCAGGGGCTGAGCGCCAGCGGCCCATCCGTCACCCGCAAAATGTCTGCAAAGGTGATCTCCTTGGCCGATTTCCCAAGTTGATAGCCCCCCTGGCGGCCCCGCGTAGAGCGCACAATCCCGCGTTTCTTCAGTTCCAGCAGAATCTGTTCAAGGAATTTGCGCGGCACATCGGCAGCCTTGGCCACATCGGCAATCATCATCGGCTCCGAATCGTCCCGGTCGGCCAGAACAATGAGCGCGCGCAACGCATAACGGGCCTTTTGAGACAGCATTTCCAAGCCCTGTAAGTCGATCATTCATATCGACACTAGAAGGGCAGACGTCAAGCGGTGCGGCCAGATGGCTGTCCGGCGCCAAATCATTGCCCGGTCCTGGCGCCACTCGCGCGGGTATAGGCGTTTATGCCAAAGTCCGCCGTCCGCCTCCCGCGGCCCAAAGTCAGGAAAATTGCATGATCGCCTTTTTGCGTTGGTTACGTTCGGTCCTGTTCGGCACCCTCAACGGCCTGGCCCGGCTGGTGCTGGCCGTGGCGCTCATTGTGGTGGTGCTGCTGGTGATTGGCCTTGTCCGGGGCGATGGTTTGCCGGGCAAAATGGTGCTGACGCTGGACCTGCGCAATTCGATTGCAGATTCCGCCGCCCCCACACCGTTCGATCTTGGCCGCCGCACCCCCACGGTGATGGACATCGAAACCGCGCTCAACGATGCGGGGCGCGATTCCCGCGTCAAAGGCCTGCTGCTGCAACTGGGCAATGGCAGCATATCCACCGCCCAGGCGCAGGAGCTGGGTGAGGCTTTCGCCCGCTTCCGCGCCAAGGGCAAATTCGTCATCGCCTATTCCCACGGTTTCGTCTCGACCGGGCTGGGTGATTATCTGCTCGCCAGCGCCGCCAACGAAATCTGGATGCAGCCGAAAAGCCCGTTCAGCGCAGCAGGCGCAGGCGCGGGCGAAGTCTTCCTGCGCGGCCTGTTCGACAAGATCCAAGCCGAGCCCCAAATCGTGAAACGCGCGGATTACAAAAGCGCCGCCGATACCTTCATGGAAAAAACCATGACCGATGCGGATCGCGAACAACTCACCCAATTGCTGCAATCGGTCTATGGCTCAGCCACCAAAGGGGCCGCCGCCGCGCGCAAACTCTCCGTCGAAAGACTGGTAGCGGCCCTCGAAAAAAGCCCGCAATTCGCCGAACAGGCCAAAGCCGATGGGCTGATCGACCGGCTGGCCTATGATGATGAGGCCGAAGGCGCAGTCCTTGGCCGGGCAGGGGGCGCCGAAAAAGTTGCGCTGGCCGATTTCCTGCACGCCCGTGAAGGCAGCAGCTTCTCCGCCAACGACGCCAAGGTGGCGCTGATTCAAGCCTCGGGCGAAATCGTCGATGGCAGCAGCAGCGGCAACGGTCTGTTCGGCGGCAGCGAGGTGATCGCGAGCGACGACATGGCCCGCACCATCCGTGAAGCCACGGCCGACAGCGCCGTGAAGGCTATCGTGCTGCGGGTGGATTCCCCCGGCGGTTCGGTCACCGCCTCCGACCAGATTCTCAACGCGCTGAAAAAAGCCCGCGCCAAAGGCAAACCTGTCGTCGTCAGCATGGGCGGGGTGGCTGCGTCGGGCGGCTATTACATCTCGGCCTATGCCAACCGCATTGTCGCTCAACCGGCCACCATCACCGGCTCCATCGGCGTCCTCACCGGCAAGGTCGCCTTCGGCAAAACGCTCGGCCTTATCGGTGTCACGGGCGAGCAGATCGGGGTTGGCAAAAACGCGCTGTTCGATTCCCCGCTCGAACCCTTCACCCCCGATCAGCTTGCCAGCCTCAATGCGCAGGCCGATGCGATCTATGCCGACTTCAAACAAAAGGTCGCGATCGGCCGCAACCTGCCCATCGCCACGGTGGATGCCATCGCCAAGGGCCGCGTCTGGAGCGGGGCGGATGCCAAAACCCACGGCCTGGTCGATGAACTGGGCGGCGTGTGGGAAGCGGGCGAGGCCGCGCGCAAGCTGGCCAAAATGTCGACCAGCGAACCGCTGTCCTTCAAGCGCTATCCGCGCCAGAAGGGTTTCTTCGATATGCTCAATGAGCTGTTCGGCAACACAACCGCCGGCGCCCGCGCCGTCGAAGGGCTGGTGCGCGTCATCAACCTGCCGCCGATCCGCGCCACGCTCCAGGCGATGCAGTCCCTGCCCAAGAGCGGGGTGGAAATGCGGGCCACCAACCTTCCGCAGCCATAGACAGCGCACACAGAAAAACGGCGGCCCGGTGGGCCGCCGTTTTCATATGAGCCCGTGAAGGCGCGATCAGAGCTTCAGGTTCACGCCGCCATAGATGAACGTGCCGATCGGATCGTACACGGTGGCAAAGGTGCCGGTGCCGGTATCTTCAAACGGCGTGCCGGGATAGGTTTCCGGCGGCCGCGTGTCGAACACATTGTTGGCGCCCACATAGGCCTGCACATTTTCCGTGATGTCATAAGACACGTTCAGATCCATATACCAGAACGAGTTGAGCCGATTGCCATTGAGATCCGTCGTATTGCCCGGCGGAGAAAGCGCGGCTTCCTTCGACACATAGCCGCGGCCGATATAATGCAGCGTCGTGCTCACCTCCAGTGGCCCATTGGTATAGGTCGAGCGGAACAACCCACGCCACATCGGGGCGACATTGGTATCCCCGCCAAAATGCAGCACGCTCACACCCGGAATGCCCGCATCCTGATCGAAATGCGAGGTGTAGGTCGTGTTCAGCGTCAGCGCGAAACTGCCCGCATTGGCGAGTGATGGGTCGAAGTCCGCCAGATCGAAATTATAATTCATCGTGGTGTCGACACCGCCCGTCTTGATCGAGCCCAGATTGAAGAACGGGAAGTTGATCTGCTTGATGATCGGCCCCAATGCGGTGTCGTACTGACGGATGATCTGCTGGCAGAAGACATTCGACGCGATGTCCGCGGGGTTGCCCTCATAGCAGGCCTGCTGCGTCTCCTGCGGCCCCAGCGAGTTGATGTAGCCGTGCACCCTGATGTCATAGAAGTCGGAGGTGAGCTGGAAGCCCGGCAACCAGCTTGGCGTGTAAACAAGCCCTGCCGTCAGCGTATAGGCGGTTTCCGGCTTCAGGTCCGGGTTGCCGGATGTATAGCCGCCCACGCCCTGCTTTGCTGCAAGCCCAGTCGAGCCGCCATAGGTCGGCGTTGCAATGCCGCCCGGCGGAACGATGGGCGCAGTCTGCGCCGCGCAATTGGCAATCGCATTGGGGCTGCTCGGCGACGTGCAGACATCCGCCGAGATGCCGGGGAAGGTTTGCGCATTCGGCGCGAACAGTTCGGAGATGTTCGGCGCGCGGGTGGCCGAAGCTTCCACGCCGCGGAATTTCAGGTCGTCGCTCACCTGCCAGGTCGCGCCATATTTCCAGCTCGTCGCTGTGCCCGCCGTGCTGTACTTGGCAAAGCGCACCGAGCCGTTCAGCTCGACATATTGTGCAAAGGGCAGGTCTTTCAGCACCGGCAGCAAGCCTTCGCCATAGACCTCCTTCACGTCGAAGGCGCCGGCGGTTTCCGGCTGCTGGTTACCGGCCACGGTGCCTGCCTGCGACGCGGAATCGGGCACGAACGCCGCCGATTCATTGCGATACTCCGCACCGATCGCCACCTTCATCGCGCCCGCGGGCAGTTGGAACAGCGAGCCGTTCATGTTGAACGTCGCCACCTGCTGCACGGCATGTGACTGCAAGGTCACCAGTGACCCGACATACTTGGCCGCTTCCGGCGTGATGGAATTGGCGCCAAACAGATTGATCGGCACGCAGCCTGCGGCCTGGGCGATGGCGTCGTTGCAAATGTTTCCGCCGCCGCCCACAGGCACAAGACCGGCGTCGATTTCTGCCTGTGTCGGCGCGCGCGCATTCAGCGCGTTCTGCATCTTGATCTTGTCGTAATAGCCGCGGCTGAACTGGCTCTCCGCAGTCCGGCCCCAGACATAAGACAGATTCCACTTCCAGTCCGAAAGAAAGCCGACGTTGTTCTTCAGACTGCCAAAATCGCCTTCAAAGCCAACAGCAGCCCGCCCCATATCGCGGTCCACGCGTGAGGCGCGCGAACCGAGGTCGAAGAAGCGGCGGTAGAAGTACAAGCCAGGCGAGCCTGCGGGCGGGGCACCGGCTGCAGCGTCGAAGGCCGCCGGGATGAATGGATTGCGTGGTGGGCCGAGCGGATCTAGGCCGAGCGGAATGAGAATGGGCGTTCCACCCGCCGACACCGGCTTGCTCAAGCCGTCATCCGACCCACCTGGATAAGGCTCTAGGTTCGATTGCGCCGAGGTATAGGCATAGGTCCCTTCAAAGAAAAACCGCAGCCAGGGTGTGACATCGACATGCCCGATTTCGGACAGCACTCGCCGAATGACCGGCACCTGGATATAGCGGTTGGGATTGCGTTTATAGCCGTCGGCAGCGGTGCGGAAGACGCCGTAAGTGCCGTCCGGTTCAGAGGTGAAGGCGCTGCCGGTAGCCAGAATCGCGCCCGTCACATCCGCAGGATTGGCATAACGGAAGCGGCCCTTGGGCACATAGGAACTATAGGTGTTGATCGCCTCGAACGCGCCCGGCCCCCAGAAGGTGTCGGTTGAAGTGATGTCGCGATCACCCGACAGGACTTTCTGCGAATTGTCATACGACATCACAATGGCGACGTTGGCTTTGCCATCGAGGAAATTGCCGCCCACCAGCGCCGAGGCATAAAGATCGCCCGCATCGCCGCGCGAGGAGCTGCCATATTGAACGGTGGCGTTGACGCCCTCGAAGTCCTGTTTGAGCGTGATGTTCACCACACCGGCAATGGCGTCCGACCCATAGGTGGCAGAGGCGCCGCCGGTGATCGTATCGACATGATCGATCAATTGCGTCGGAATGGTGTTGAGGTCGATCGCCGTAGTGGTCGGCGAGCCGGAAACCCAGCGCCGTCCGTTGACCAGAACAAGTGTGCGGTCCGCGCCGAGATTGCGCAAGTCCACCTGGCTCACGCCGAAACCGCTGGTCAGGAAGTTTGAACTCACAGGCGTCAGGTCGGCGCCGGAGTTCGTCACCTGCGGAAGCTGCGAGAGCACCGCGCCGATATTGGCCTTGCCGGTTTTGGCAATCGTATCGGCATCGATGATGATGGTGGGTATCGGCTGTTCGCCCGCATTTTGCTGAATCAGCGAGCCGGTCACCACCACGGTTTCCACCGGCGCTTCAACAGTGCCTTGCGCGAAGGCCGATCCGCAGGCCAGTGCTGCGCTTGCAGCGCCCAGCAACAGCGAGCAGGTAAGGGATTTTCGGGTCGAGAGGTTCACAATGTTCCCCAATCTTTGACTAGGACTGCTGCTGACGCAGCGCCGACGTTGAAAGGCCGCGATTCAACCTCCAAAATTGAATCGCAACCCGACCATCACCGAATGGCTGTCGAAACCGGCTTTGATGCTGCCACCGTTGAAGTTTGGTGCCAGCTTCAAATGCGCGGAATCGGCCGCAAAGTAGCGATAGTCAACAAAGGCTTTGACGTTTTCAGAAACCGGCATGCTGACACCGGCGCCCAACTGCCAGGCGAACACGCCGTCGTTCTTCTCGAACAAATTCGTGTTGTCGAGATTGCCGCTGATCTGAACCTGCGCAAGCCCGATGCCGCCGCCGACATAGGGCGTAAACGGCATACCGACGTCGAAATCATACCAGGCGTTGGCCATCAGCGACCAGGCGCGCAGCTTGATATGTGCAGGCACAACCTCATCGCGCGATGTATGGGATGTTGCGAGAACTGTTGCGCCTTCTTCGGTACTGGTCGGAAACTGCGATTGGAAATGCGTCCGCAACCGTGCGCGGTTTTTAGATGAATTCTGTCGCAATGCCAGTTCGAGTTCGGTGCGTAATCCGCTGCCCCACTCTATACCGGCGTTACCGCCCAGCACGAAACCGGTCTTGAACTTGGTGTCGAGCGACTGGCTAGAAGTTGCCGTGTAGGAGGCGTGCGTGTCGCGCGTATGATTGGTGCCCGACATGGTTTGAGATTTCAAAAAACCCACGCCGCCAAACAGACTTGCGTAAGGTTGAGCTGCTTCTGCAGACGAGATGCCGACAGAGAGCGAAACGATAGCAGCACTTGCCATCAATATTTTGCGTAGTCTCACAAGGATCCCCGCTTAAAGTTGGATTGAGCAAACGATGCAACAAACGTCACGTTGCAATATTTTTATAAGAGCGCGCTCAAGCCGAAAATAGCGAAGTCAATGGAACTTTTTATTCCTGCAACTCTGTGTCATCAAAAACACGGGGTAGGTTATGATATCTAATTTGTTCCGTATGCGTCCAAAACATCAAGCAATGGCTGTAGATGAGGCATATAATTGCGCCAACGTTCAACGGAAGTTCCATAGATCGGTTGGCGCACCTGCCATTGGCTTGCCGTGCGCACGGGGCGTTCGACCTGATGAAAATTTAAGCAGGCGTCATCCCATTCAAGTCCAACGAAGTCGACAATGCGCCGCGCAACTGAGTCAAAGTCCGTCGTGGTGCTCTCGTAATCGACATCAAGTATCTGGACAGGAAGAACTTTCCGCCAATGCGCCATCAAGTCGGCATAGCTGCGATAATAACGTCCGAGGTCTTCCAGCGAACGGTTATAAGCGTGTGCCTCATTGAAGTTTTTGCTCCAGCAAGACAGGCACGTATCCATCGCATTGCGGCGGCAGTGAATGATTTTGGCATGCGGCATGGTTAGCGCGATCAGGCCAAGCAATTCAAAATTATGCGGCATCTTGTTGGTAACGCGCTTAACGGGCCGGTCGGCGCGCTTGTGCATGTCATCGACATAACGCCGCCCGATCAGCTCGGCACCGAACGGCGTCAGCTTTAATGCACTCATCGGAAAGTCATCGCGCGACGGCGATATCTCTTCCGAAAACCCTGCAAGCTTATGCATGGTCTCCAGTTCGCCGCCCGCAAACACATGCGGATGCGCCGCGAGAATTTGCTCAGTGAGCGTCGTTCCCGAACGGGGCATTCCCACAATAAACACCGGAAGGTCCGAATTGGTTCCCCAGCCCGCGCGGTCCGCGAAAAAGCGTTTGGAAAACACCGTCTTCTTGCGCTGGCGCTCGATCTCGGTCGGCCCGTGGTCATAAGTCTTGAAAGCCAACCGGTTGGCCTGGTCAAAATGGCCGAAGGCATCCGAGAACTTGCCCAGGTCGTCACAAATCTTCCCCGCCGCATAATGCAGCGCAATCTTGTCCTGCTCGGCAATCTCGGTGGCTGCCAGTTGGCGCTCGAGTTCGGCCAGCGTGCCGTCGTCTTCACGAAATTTATGGACATGAGCGAGACTGATATACCCCGCAGGCCGGTGCGGCAGCCGCGCAATCACCTCGCGCGCCGTTTCCTCGGCCTGGGCAAAGCGCCCTTCATCGGCATAGATATTGGTAATGCCCACCAGCGCCGCAAACACCCGGTCATCGGCCTCCCACACCTCACGCCAATATTTCAGCGCCAGTTCGGTTTCACCCAGATTGCGCAACACTCGGCCGAGATTATATTTCGCTTCGTCGAAATCGGGCTTCAACGCCAGCGCCCGTTCAAGCTGGTCGCGCGCGTCTTCATACTGGTGCACTTCCGAAAGCGCGTGCCCCAGATTGTTCAAGATGTTGGGATCGCGGGCACGCGTCATCAACGCCTTGCGCATCAGATCGATAGCAAGCCCATGCAAACCCGCATCGGCGGCCAGCACCCCCAAAAGGTTCAATGCGTCCGGCTGATTGGGCGCAATCTCCAACACCTGCCGGTAACAGCGCTC
>DATJDE010000509.1:0-5758 GCA_035497595.1 Rhizomicrobium sp.
GCGGGGCAGATGAGCGCGAGGCGCGTTACATCATGCGGGGCGATGGCGGCCATTTCGGCGGCGATCATGCCGCCCATGGAATGGCCGACTAATAGTGGATCTTTGAGGCCCAGCGCGCCGAGCACATCCCACGTATGCAGCGTGATATCGAGCATGTCGCGCAAAGCAGGACATTCTTCTGAATCGCCATAGCCGGGCAGTAGCGGGGCATAGACGTGATAGTTTTCGGCCAGCGCTGCAAGAAACGGATCGTTCGGCAGAAAGCCGCTTGCGCCGTGCAGGAAGACAAGTGGCTCGCCTTTGCCGCCTTCGTAATAGCGCACGGGAACATGCGGGGCGGCGATGGTTTTCAACTCCATGGTCAGGCCCTTCCCTGCTGCGCGATGGCGGCGGCGGTTTGTTCTGTCGGCAGGCTTGAGGGTGCGGCCTGATTTTGGATTGGGTGGCACCAGAAGCGATCGTCATCGGCATAATCGGGGAACATGTTGCGCAATTTCGGCATCACTTTTTCCGCGAACAGTTTGGTCGAATACATGCATTTCTCCTTTGGCATGTTGCCAACGTGGAGCAGGCAGAAAATGTTGCCGACATGCAGCGATTTGATGAGATCTTCCATGCGCTGACGCACCGTTTCGGGCGAGCCTGCGATGATGTGGCCGCCTTCGGTCAACTCTTCCCATGTCACTTCTGAGAACGGGCGTGCGGGTGCGTATTGTGATAATGCGCCGGACTGGATGGTTTTGATGGTGCGGTAGCCGGGCGCATCGGCAAAGCCTGGATACACATGCAGGCAGCGATTGTAGAAATACATCACATGTTCTTCGTAGAGGCGGCGTGCCTCCGCATCCGTATCCGCGACGCAGATCGTTTGGGCGAAGCCTGCGCGGTAGGGCGAATGATCGGGGGCGCCTCGCTCGGCCACGCGATCCCAATAGCCGTTCATCAGGGCGCGGGCGCGGATGTAGCCGGTGAAGGACAGGTATGAGTACGAATAAGTGTTGTCGATGCAGAAATCATAGGTCTCCACCGAGCCGCCGCCGGGGATGTGGATTGGCGGGGGCTGCTGGATGGGGCGCGGCCAGATGTTCACATGGCGCAGTTTTGTGTAGCGGCCGTTGAAGGCGAAGGGATCGGGCTCGGCCCATGCTTTGCGGATGAGATCATGCGCTTCCATATACTTCTCGCGGGTGAGCGAGGGGATTTGGCCGTAGCAATAATTTGTGTCCATTGAGGTGCCGACGGGGAAACCGGCGACGAGGCGTCCACCGGAAATGCAATCGAGCATCGCGAATTCTTCCGCCACGCGGACGGGCGGATTGTAGAGCGCGATGGAATTACCGAGCACGACAAGGCCGACATCTTTGGTGCGGCGCGCCAGCGTGGCGGCGATGAGATTGGGCGACGGCATGATGCCGTAACCGTTTTGATGATGTTCGTTGACGCCGATGCCATCGAAGCCGAGCGTTGAGGCGTATTCAAGCAGATCGAGATAGGTGTTGTAGACCTCGTTGCTTTTTATCGGATCGAACAGGCGCGAGTCGATGTCCACCCAGACCGAGCGGTTTTTCTGCCGGAAATCATCTGGCAAATGGGGCCAGGGCATCAGGTTGAACCAGGTGAATTTCATCCGCGCGCTCCCGTGAATGCGATTGGGCGCGTGTGCCCCTTGTGGGGGGATGGGTCGGCGCCGGGGCTGGTTACGTCAGTGCTCATGGGCACAAGTGTAACGCAGGTTTTGAGGTGTTCGATAGCGAAGGTGGAATTTGAAGGTTTAGCTAAAGATTCTGGGGGCTTGGGTTGGGGCTGGGAGAGAGAGGGTTGGGTTGTGGCGTTTGGGGAGGCAGCTCCCCACCCGTCGCGCTGCGCGCGCCGCCGATATGCTGTCGCTATCGGCCCCCGCACGGGGGAGGTGAGAAGTGGAGAATGGTTGTTGCGAAAAAAAACGCCGCGGGGTTGGCCGCGGCGTTTTCTTTTTGAGAAGGGCTTTTTAGAGCCGTTCGATGATCGTGACGTTGGCGAGGCCGCCGCCTTCGCACATTGTCTGAAGGCCGTACTTCTTGTTGCGGTTCTTCAAGGCGTAGATCAGCGTGGACATCAGCTTGGTGCCGGAGCCGCCCAGCGGGTGGCCCAGCGCGATGGCGCCGCCGTTGACGTTGAGGCGAGCGGGATCGGCGTTCAGTTCGCGCAGCCAGGCCACGGGGACCGGGGCGAAGGCTTCGTTCACTTCGTAGATGTCGATGTCGTTGATGCTCATGCCGGCTTTTTTCAGCGCGCGCTGCGAGGCCGGGATCGGGGCTTCGAGCATGATGACGGGATCGGCGCCGATCACGGTCATGTGCACGATGCGCGCCAGCGGGGCGACGCCAAGTTGCTTGAGGCCCTTTTCGTTGACGACCATCACGCCTGATGCGCCATCGCAGATTTGGCTCGATGTGGCTGCCGTGACGCGGCCGCCTTCGACCAGCAGCTTCACGCCTTTGATGCCTTCGAGGCTGGCTTCGAAGCGGATGCCTTCGTCGACGGTGTGGATTTCCTGGGTGCCGTCTTTGGTGGTGATTTCGAGGGGGACGATTTCGTCCTTGAAGGCACCGGCCTTGGTGGCGGCGATGGCTTTCTGGTGGCTTTCGAAGCCGAACTGATCGAGCTGATCTTTGGTCTGGTCGTATTTCTTGGCGATCATTTCAGCGCCCATGAACTGGCTGAACATGATGCCGGGATAGCGTTTTTCCATCAGCGCGCTTTTGTACATGCCAAAACCTTCCTTCGCGGGAAGGGAGGCGGACAGGCCCATCGGCACGCGGGTCATGGATTCGACACCGGCGGCGATGACCACATCCATCGCGCCGCTCATCACGGCCTGGGCCGCAAAATGCAGGGCCTGCTGGGAGGAGCCGCACTGGCGATCCACGCTGGTGGCGGGCACGCTTTCGGGCAGCTTGGACGCCAGAACGGCGTTGCGGGCGACGTTGATGGCCTGTTCGCCCACCTGGCTGACGCAGCCCATGATGACGTCTTCGACCAGCGCGGGATCGACATTGGTGCGATCTACCAGGCTGTTCAGAATTTGGGCGGCGAGGTCGACGGGGTGCCAGCCGGCAAGGCGGCCACCTTTTCTTCCGCCGGCGGTGCGGGCTGCGGCAACGATATAGGCTTCAGACATGACAATTCCTCAGTTGGGCTTTGGCGGACTGTAGCCACAATTGCGGAAGTGCCGCCAGTGTTTCTGGCGTGGCAAAGCGGCCCCCGTAGCGCGATCGGAAAAGTGTGAGCGGTTTTCCGATAAATCGCGCGACAAAACAAAGGGCTAGAGCAAAACTCCGCGTTAAATAGAAACCAATTTTGCTCTAGCGTAAGGTTGCCCGCGCGGTGGCGGCGAAGGTTCGCAGCAGCTTTTTAAGCCCTTGTTCCTGAACGGCTTCTATCGCGTCTTCGACGCTGAGCCAGCGTTGATCGCGCTGGTCTTTTTCGCGCCAATGCTTGCGCTGGCGCTCGACCAGCAGCGGGAAGACATCGACCGAACAGGGCACCAGAATGCCCCCGACCATCCGCTTTTCGTAGAGATAGGCGCCTATCGGCTTGCGGCCGACCGGGCCTTCGACGCCCGCTTCTTCCAGCGCTTCGCGGGCGGCGGCTTCCCAGGGCTGGAGGTTTTCCATCGGCCAGCCTTTGGGAATCACCCAACGATGGGTCTCCCGCGAGGTGATGAGCAGGATTTCCAGTGTTGTGTCTTCACGATAGGGCAAGGCGGCATATTGGGTGCGCAAGGCAGGCTGTTCGCCAGCGGGGGAAGATTTTGCGGGCGGCACCATCAAAAACCAATCACCTTGCCCAATTCGAAGAAAATGGCCCCCATGGCCCCTGCGGCGGGAATGGTGACGACCCAGGCGACAACAATGCCCCGCGCCACATTCCACCGCACAGCGGAGACACGGCGAGAGGCGCCCACGCCCACAATAGCCCCCGTTATAGTGTGAGTCGTGGAAACCGGGATGCCCATGAAGGTGGCGGCGAACAGGGTCATGGCGCCCGCGGTTTCGGCGCAGACGCCCTGCATCGGCGACAGGCGGGTGATGCGCGAGCCCATGGTGTGCACGATGCGCCAGCCGCCGAACAGCGTGCCCAGCGCCATGGCGGCCTGACAGGTGAGCACCACCCAGAAGGGGACATGGAATTCGCCCCCCGACTGACCGTGCGCAAAGAGAAGGGCCGCGATGATGCCCATGGTCTTCTGCGCATCGTTGCCGCCATGGCCGAGCGAATAGAGCGAGGCGGACACGAACTGGGCTTTGCGAAAAATGGAATCTGCCCAGAGGGGCGAATTGCGCAGGAACAGCCACGAGACGATGAGCACCAGAACCAGCGCCAGCAAAAAGCCAAAGCCCGGGGACAGCACGATGGCGGCGGTGGTTTTGCCCAGGCCCACCCAGACCACCGAAGACCAGCCGCCATTGGCAACGCCCGCGCCAACAAGGCCGCCGATCAGCGCGTGGGAGCTGCTGGAAGGAATGCCCCAGGCCCAGGTGATGATATTCCACATGATGGCGCCCATCAGCGCGCCGAAGATCACCGTGTCGGTGATCGCATCGGGCGAGATGATGCCGGTGCCGACCGTGTTGGCCACATGCAGGCCGAACACGAAGAACGCGATGAAATTGAAGAAGGCGGCCCAGGCCACCGCATAGCGCGGCGACAGCACGCGGGTGGAGACGATGGTGGCGATGGAATTGGCCGCATCGTGCAGGCCGTTGAGAAAATCGAACAGCAGTGCGGTGACGATGAGAAGGATCAGCACAACCTCTGGCGAAAAACCCATAGCCGCGCGTGTTCCCTAGACGCTTTCGATCAGGATGCCGCTGACGCGGTTGGCGACGTCTTCAAACCTGTCCAGCACCTTTTCGAGATGATCGTAGATTTGCGCGCCGACGATATAGGCCATCGGATTTTCGGTGCCGGGGCCTTTGAACAGCGCCTTGATGCCCTGATCGTGCAGATCGTCGGATTCGCTTTCGAGGCGGATCACCTCTTCGGTAATGGTGGTGAGGCGGGCGGCGTTCATTTTCATTGTGCCCAGAAGCTCAACCGCCTCGAAGATCAGATGCGCGGCGCGCACGATGCGTTCGCCCAGCGCCACCATTTCGGGCTCAAAGGTTTGGACTTCGAAGATGGTGATGGCTTTGGCGGTTTTCTGCATCTGATCGATGGAATCATCCATCGCGTTGATCAGATCCTTGATGTCGCCCCGATCGAAGGGGGTGATGAAGCTGCGGCGGACCGCCAGAAGCACCTCGGCCGTGATGTCGTCGGCCTCGTGCTCGTGGTGGATAATACGGTCGCACCCTTCCGCCGGGAGGCAGGCGCCGCTCAGCAGATCGTGCAGGGCTGCGGCCCCGGCCACCAGCGTGCCCGCATGGCGGCTGAACATGGGGAAAAAGCGATCTTCCCTCGGCATGAGGGCCTGGAACCAGTTCAGCATTTTCGGCCTCTCAAGCTTGGCCGATAGCTGCCAGATTTTTCCTGCCCTTGAAAGGGCGCAAACGCCTCAATCCCCTGCTAAATCGCCCCTGCCCTGGCGCAAGTGCTGGCGGCCGAGGCCGCGCGACGAAAATGGCGGCGGACCGAAGCCCGCCGCCATTTGGCAGAAACCTCTTGCGGGTAGGACCTAGCCGCCAAGGCCTACGCTGATTTTGGCGAAGGGGCCGTGGAAGCCGGTGGTCACCGATTTGTGGGTATCGAGCCCGCCATCCATGGCGCCGAAGAA
>DATJDE010000510.1:0-18253 GCA_035497595.1 Rhizomicrobium sp.
CAATCCCGCAAGCGCGAAAAAAGGCATCCGCTACGGCATCTTCGCCTGCCATCGCGCCGGTATGCGATTGAGCAAGTTCGGCAGCCTGCGCCGAGCGCCCAAGCTTGTACGCGATCACGGGTTTTCCGGCTTCGGCCGCAGCGATGGCAAAGCGCCGTATATCGCCCGCATTGCGCAAGGATTCGAGAAACAGCAGAAATCCATCGATCTGCGGATCTTCCAGCGCCGCCATGCAGATCTCGCCGAGCGTAACATCGGCCTCGACGCCGACCGAAACGAGGCCGGCAAAACCAATACCCCTGGCCGCGCCGCGCGAGGCTAGCGCGCCAATCATGCTGCCCGAATGAGATGCAACAAACAGTCGGCCATTCGCCGGGTAGCTCTCGGCGAAGGCCGCGTTGGCCGTCAGCATCAGTCCGCAGCGCGGATCGGCATACCCAATGCTCGATGGGCCGAGAATGCGCATGCCCGCATCGCGGGCGATAGCGAGAATTTTGTTTTGTAGCGCTTCATCGCCGCTTTCGGTAAAGCCACCGGCCAATATGCTGACCGCACCGACCTTTGCGCGTGCACAGCTTTCCACCGTATCCAGCACCCGTGCGGTGTGGGAGAGGATCATCGCATGATCAATGGCTTCCGGCAGGCTCTCAACGCTCTGCCAAGCCTTTTCGCCCTGCACGATTTCGCGCTGTGGGTTGACCGGGTAGATACGCCCGTTCCAGCCGGTGCGCCGCAAGTAGGAAAGCGGGCGACCGGTGGTCTTCGCCGGATCGTCGGAAGCCCCGATGATGGCAAGGCTTTGCGGCGCAAGCAGTGTGCGATGCAGATGTTTTGGCGTCGTCAAGCGCGCGCTCGCTGATCGAATTTGCGCCCGAACACCGCCTCGGCGATCTTGGTTTTCAAAATCTCGGTGGAACCGCCTGCGATCATCCAGCCGCGGGTCCGGCGGAAACAATATTCGACGATGCTTTCCTGGCTGTAGCCGAGCGCGCCCATGGCCTGTACCGCAAGATCCGCCGCTTCAAACCCGGCTTGATTGCAAAGAAATTTCGCGGCCGATGTACCGTAGCTGGTGGGCAGCCCATCGGGGCCTGGGGATGTCGCCGCCCGGTAGAGCAGCAGTTGGGCAGCATCAAGCTTCACAGCCGTTTCGGCAAAGCGCCATTGCAAGCCTTGGAATTCCGCCAGCGGGCGGCCGAACTGGTGGCGCTCCAGCACATAGCTGCGCGCAATCTCGAAGGCGTGGCGGCCCACCGCGAGCGCGCGGGAGGAATTGCCCAGACGCTCAACGTTGAAGCCGGAGATCTGCCGTTTGAATCCGCCCGCGCCGAGCAGAATATTCGCCTTGGGAATGCGGCAATCGTCAAAATAGAGCTGTGTCCATTCCTCGCCGCTCATGAAGGCGGATGGCGCGCCCACGCTGAAGCCGGGCGTCCCGCGCTCTATCAGCACCGAGCCAATGCCGCCGACACCAGGCCCGAAGCGGACATAGATCAGGAACACGGTGGCATGGGCGGAGTGGGTTGAGAAAACCTTGGTGCCGTTGATCACCACCTCATCGGCGTCGATCACAGCGGTGGTTTTCAGATCGGTAACAGCAGAGCCGGCTTCCGGCTCGCTCATGCCCAGGCCGAGAAGTGTTTCCCCCTTGAGAAGACCCGGCAGAAACCGTGTCTTCTGTTCAGGATTTGCATATTCGGCAAAGGTGCGGATCGCACCAAAGTTGCCGGCCTGAATGACATCGGCACTCTTCGGACAAACCGAGGCGACAGCCTGAATCGCGATGATGGAATCGACAAGCGTGCCGCCCTGCCCACCATCTTCCATAGGCAGCGCAATGCCAAAGAGCCCTGCGTCGGCCAATGAGCGCGCAATGTCCCATGGATAGCTGGAGGCGTGCGCCCGTGCGAGAACGCCATCCGCGAGCTTCGATTGCGCGAACCGGGTGACCGTATCAGAAAATGCCTGCTGTTCCGGTGTCAGTTCAAAGTTCATGGCATCTTGCTTTCGGCGTTCGGGTTTGGGTGTCAGATCCGCTTTGAAAGACTGTCGAAACCTGCTGTCACATCCGCGATGCGGCGATCCGCAAACGGCTTGATGGCCGGATCAGTGATGATCATGAAGTCTCCGGCAGCCATGCCTTCGAAGGTGAGGTTTGCGACGTCATCGGGGTCTTGCGCGGTCTGGGACACTTCGGAAGATGCTTTCGGTGCCTGGCGCATACCGCCAAATTGAGACTGGCGGGTGCGAACAGCATTCCAGAGCTGGCTGCGAACCGGGCCGGGGCACACGATGGAAACACCGATTCCGCGCCCCTCCACATCGCGGCGAAGGCAATCGGCGATGCCCAGAACCGCGTGTTTGGACGCTGTATACGCGCTGAACGGGCCCATCCCCGGCACGCAGATGGAGTTTTCAGAGCCCGTATGCACGACATGGGCAAACTGGCCTTTTTCCGCGGCTTTGTTGATGTGCGGCATGGCCGCCTTCAGCACGTTGAAGGCGCCGATCACGTTCACATTGAATACCCAGGAGAAGTTGGCGTGACTGGTGTGTTCCAGATCGCCATAGGCAAAGACACCGGCATTGTTGAACAGCAGATTGAGGCCGCCAAAGCGCTCCACCACATGGGCGACCATGGCGTCAACCGCGCCCACATCCACCACATCCACCACAAAAGCGCTGGCGTTTCCGCCAAGTGCAGCGATCTCCTGCACCACCGCCTCTGCTGCGGCTTGTTCGATATCGGCCACCGCAACATGCGCGCCGCGCTTTGCTGCTGCCAACGCGAAACTGCGGCCAATGCCGCTGCCGCCGCCGGTGACCAGCGTGGGTGTGTCCTGAAGATTCAGTGGTGCAGGTGTCTCACGCATAATCGTGGCCTTCTCCAACGCGCAAACAAGGCTCTGTCAAAGATCCGGCGCCATGCTTGCCTGCCCTCAAAGGGCATCAATCCTTCATGCGATCCGCAAGAATGTCGTGGAAGATCGACATCTGCCGCTCCATCCCGCCGAGCGTCATTTCTTTCAAGGTTCCGGTCGAAAGCCCTTCCTGGCCCAGTTCGGCGGCCCAGAAATCCTCTTTGCCGAAGGCGCGATCCATCAGCGCGAAGGATTGGCGCAGCTTCTCGGCAATGGTCTCATCTGCCGGTGGATGATCGACCACCATGTAATAGTCGATCTCGGTCTTATCGACTGCGATTGGCCGCAGGATGCCGACGCTGATGTAACGCGGGCTGACAACGATGATGCCCGCCGGAAACATGGCGTAGGAAAAAACCGAAACACGGCGCACCAGATCGAAATCTTCCGAAACCCTGTCTTTCGTGAAATTCTTGCGGGCGGACGCGCTGCGAATATGCGGCCCTATAACATCGATGCGCGTGGGCGTATCGACAAAGAAGGGCGCGAGCGTTTCGCGGTGCAGCCGGATGACGTGATAACTGTCCAGCATGGTGTCCATCACCAGCTTCCAGTTGGCGTTCACCTTGTAGACGGCCTTGTCGAAGATCACGGCGCTGCGAAGGCCAAGTCCGTCCAGCTCGCTGGCGATTTCGCCCTGAACGGAGGAAAAATCCGTTTTGGCGCCGGATTGCAATCCAATCCAGATCAGGCCGCCGGATTCCAGGCAGGCGAGCTCCGTCAGATGATAGTCAGCCTGAACCAGACCTTCGAATGCCTCGGCGCGGGGCACGCCAACAAGCTTTCCATCCAACCCATAGGTCCAGGCGTGGTAGGGGCAAACGATTTTTTTGGCAGAGCCAGTCTCGTGGCTGGGGCACAGAATTGTTCCGCGATGGCGGCACACATTTACGAATGCGCGCGCGATGCCGTCTGCCGCACGGGTCAGCAGGACGGGCGTTCCCAGCAGGTCGATGCGGTGAAAGCGGTTGGGTTCCGGCAGCAATGCGGAAGGTCCGGCAATCAGCGGATATTTGTTGAAGAGTGCGGCCTTCTCGCGTTCGAACACCTCGGGATCGGTGTATTGGGACGCAGCGATCTTGATGTTGGCAACTGGCAGCGGGTGGGACGTGCCCTCCGGCAAAGATTGGAGAGCAGCCACTTGGCTGCGCGTCAGCTTGCTGGAAGGCATGTCAGGCTACCTGTGATCTGTAATTTGCAGAGAACGTCTTAGGCCTCGTGATAACTAATTACAATAGATAAATATCAGGTAAGCCACGCAGCCTCTGGTCCTGCCGGTGGATAACACACGGCGGTAACGCTGATTATACAGCAAAAATTATCTGGCTACTATAATTAGCCTATATTGCCTGACCGGGTGCGTCCGGCGCCTTCAGATACGGCCTGCTCGACAGCGCGAAGAGACCGGCCGTTACGGCAGCGACCATCGCCCAGACAACAAAGCCGGTGCGGTAAGACCCTGAATCGGCTGACATCGCGCTAAGCAGCATCGGCCCGACGCCGGTGCCGATATACAGCATCGCAATTCCCAGTATCGCAAAAATGCTGCCATAGGCTTTGCGCCCGAATACACGGACCACGCAATAAATCAGGCAATCGGTTTCCGCACCGATGGTGAAGCCGAACACCGCGACGGCAAACATGATCGTCAGCGGCGATCCAAACCCGAAGACCAGAAATATCGCGGAAAGGCCGAGCAGTATTCCCGCCATGACTTTGGAAATGTGCATGCGGATGCGATCGATCGCAAGGCCGGTCAGAAAGCGGCCTGCAAGCGTGGTGATTCCAAAAACACCAAGAAGCAGCGCGGCGGTCCCGCGTGAGAATCCGATCTCCTGCAAAAACGGCATCATGTTGACGGCTGCGCCCCCGATGCAGATTCCGAATCCGCAGGCGGCGGCGCCAAGAATCCAGAACGCTCGCGTTTTCAGTGCTTCGGAGAGGGTGAGGCCAAAGGCGGGTGTCATTTTATGCGATGGCGTTGTGCTGGCTCTGGTGCGCGACAGCAGCCAGATGGCCGGAATACCAATGGCGGCGCCAATGCCCATCAGGCGAAAACCCGTTTGCCAGCCATATGTGTCCACGACCTGCTGCATGACACTGGGGCCGACAACGGCGCTCAGCCCGATTCCACAGGACATCAGCCCCAATGCGGTGCCGAGCTGGCGATCGAAGTAGCCAGCGATAAGCCGGCCGCAGGTGATGGCGCTAAGGCCGGTGGACGCCGCGCCGATAGCGAACCCGCCGATCAGAAGAAGGCTGAGCGACGTGGTGAACATGCTCACGGCAAGCAGGACGACAGCAAAGCTCGGCAAAGCAACCAGCAATACGCGCCTCGCACCGAACGCATCCACCAGATAGCCCATAATGGGGGCAAGCAGGATGCATCCCGCGCTCCAGCACAGCGACCATCCGGCGATCGTGGTTCTGCTGCTGTTGAACTGCGCGCTCAGAGGTTCGATGAAAATGCTGAAGGAGTAGGAGGGCAGGGTGCTGATCCACACCGCGAGAATGCTCGCAATGACAATCCGCCAATGCACCGCCATTTCTGTTCGCTGCGCACGCGTGGCGGTGCGTACGGACGACGTGGCGTCCGGACCGGGCGGGGTGCTCAAAACAATCCTCTTGTCTGTGGCAGGTAAGTGGCTTTATCTATTTATATTAGGTTAGTAGCCCTCGGCAGTCAGCGCAAGCTGGTTCAAGCCTGACACGTTGCCGGGGCCGCGAGGAGGGTAATACTTCATATGAATCATATACTTGTGTACAATCATGACCACTGAACCGCTGGCAGGGCGGGTCGCAGTTCTGACCGGGGGATCGAAGGGGCTTGGGGTCGAATTCGCCCGCTCTCTGGTTGCCGCGGGCGCGAAAGTGGCGCTGCTGGCGCGGCCTTCGCCTGAGTTGGACGCTGTGGCCGCGGAATTGGGCGATGCCGTGGCCGCCATCCCTTGCGATGTGTCCGATCCGGCAATGGTGCGTGCCGCCATGGCTGCTGCACATCTGAAATTCGGCCGGATAGACATCCTCATCAACAACGCGGCACTGCTTCATCTCAACTGGATTTCGCAGGCGACGGATGCCGATATTCAGCGTGAGGTCGGCGTCAACCTGCTGGGGCCGCTCTATTGCATGCGCGAAGCGATGCCTCACCTGCGGCAGTCGGGGCATGGCCACATCATCAATGTCTCATCGCTCGCGATACGCATTTTTGCCCCCTATATGAGCCTCTATTCGGCCACCAAGGCCGGGCTTGAAACCCTTTCATCCGCCATGCGCGCGGAATTGAAGGCTGAAGGCATCCGCCTCACCGTGCTTCGCCTTGGCGCCGTCAAAACGGGCGAGGGGCTTGCCCGCTATTGGGAGCCGCAGAAGAAGGCGGCCTATCTTGAAGCGGCGCGCGAGGCAGGGGTGATGAAGCAGACAGGCAAATGGATGTCGCCACTATCCGTCGCGCACACCCTGCTCGCGATTCTTTCCACCGCTGAAGATGTTTCTCCCGAAATTGTCGAGCTGGCGGGCCGTTGAAGCTCGCCAGTGCTCATTTTCGCAGCCGATGACTGGGCGAAATGGGCCATCTGCCTATCTGTGATGTGGCCGCTTGACGTAGTCTAACGAGAATAGGATGATTTTGCGGTGGAGGATCCCAAATAATGCTCGAATTGGATAAAGTGCCCTGTACCGGCCCGATCGGGCCCAGACGGGATGGCGTAGATCTTCCGTTTTGGGAGGGGTTGGCGGCGGGCGAATTGCGTATGCAGCGCTGTTCGACATGCAGCCATTGGTGGTGGGCGCCGTCCTGGCGGTGCGGCGCATGCGGCTCATGGGATCTGCATTGGGAAGCTGTTCCGCCAAGAGGAAAAGTCTTTTCCTGGGTGCGCACCCATCAACCGTTCTCCGCTGCGATGAAAGAGTTCACGCCCTTCGTGACCCTGCTCGTTGAATTGCCGGATGCGGGCAACCGGCGTCTGTTCGGCATTCTTGTCGGCCCTGAAGATGGGCTTGAAGTGGGCGCGCCGGTGACGGGCGTCATCCAAAAGCCGTCGGAGCTGACAAGCGGCATGGCGGTCCTGCGCTGGACATTGGCGACCGCCTGACCCTTGCGCCCCACCACAGCACTGAAAGGACTGACATGTCGGCTTTGAGAGGAACGACCGCAATCTGCGGTATCGGCCAAACCCCGTTTTACAAAAGAGGAACCTCGCCGTTTTCGGAACGCAAGATGGTGCTTCAAGCCATTGTGGATGCCTGCGCCGAAGCGGGCGTTTCGCCCAGCGAAATCGACGGTTTCGCAACCTATTCGATGGACCGCCAGCAAGGCCCCCTGCTGATGCAGGAACTCGGCACCAAAGACCTGCATTGGTCGAGCATGGTCGAAGGCGGCGGCGGCGGCGGCATCCCGGCGGCCATCGGCATGGCGGCGGCGGCCATCATTTCCGGCCAGGCGAATATCGTTGTCGTCTATCGCGCGCTTTCGGAGCGTGAATTCGGCCGTTTCAACGTCGCCATCGAAGTCCAGCACGCAGATTCCCACTTCTCCGCACACGGCATTTCGGTGCCGTTGCAGTTTGTGGGCTTTCGCTCGCAACCCATGCTGCATTCCGGTGCGGTTACCCGTGACGCAATGGAAGCACTTGTTCTGGCAAGCTATCACCACGCCAAAACAAATCCGCGGGCGATGGCATTCGGCAACACGCTCGACAGCGAAACCTATCGCGCTTCACGCATGGTGGTAGATCCCTATCGGCTCTACGATTGCTCGCGCGAATGCGATGGTGCCGCAGCCGTGATCGTCATGTCGGCGGAAGAAGCCAGGCGCCGGGCCTGCAAACCGGTCTATCTGCTCGGCCTCACGCAAGGCAATCATTGCCAGGGCGGCGACAACCTCGATAATTTCTCGGACTATGCGTCCTCAGGCTTTGCGTCGGTCGCCAACCGGCTCTGGAAGCAAACCGGCCTTGGCCCCAAGGATGTGGACGTGCTCGAAGTCTACACCCACTTCAGCACAGCGGCCGTTGCCACCATCATGGAACACGGCTTCTTCACACCTGAAACTATCGACGAGGTGATGACGCTGGAAAATCTGAAAGTCGGAAGCGGCAAGATGCCGGTGAACACCAGCGGAAGCTCCATCGCAGAGGGCTTTCTGCATGGCATGGAAGTGGTGATGGAAGGTGTGCGCCAGATTCGGGGCGATGCGGTGAACCAGGTCAACGGGGCAGAGGTCTGCCTCGTCACAGGCGGGCCTGCCTCGACCTACACAAGCTCCATGCTGATTGGTACCGAAGCGACGATCTGAGCAGATAAATCCACAACAGACAAAAGCCCTTCGGTATTTAAACCGAAGGGCTTTTCTTTAACGGACGCGGCGCAATCTCTGTGCCGCATCCTTATAGTGCTCCTTCAGTGCGGGCTTAGCGAGTTTCCCGGTCAACAGCCGGGGCAAAGGCTCGCGCTGCAACACCACGTAACGTGGCACCTTGAAGTTGGCCAGATGCAGGTTGCAATGGGCGATCACGCTGTCTTCGGTAATAGTATCGTCGTTGGTATAGATAATCGCCAATGGGGTTTCACCAAAGGCCGCGTCCGGCGTCGGTATAACCGCCGCTTCCTCGATACCGGGAATCGTCAGCAGCACCCGTTCGATTTCGGCGCTCGAAATGTTCAAGCCGCCCGAAATGATGATGTCCTTCTTGCGGTGAGAGAAGGTGAGGTTGCCGTCTTCGTCCAGCGATCCCATGTCGCCGGTAAAGAGCCAGCCGTTCTGTAATGCTTCTTTCGTCGCGTCTTCGTTGTTCCAGTAACCGATCATCTGGCTTGGCCCGCGTACAACGATTTCGCCGACTTTGCCCGCAGGGTTGAAACCGTCTTCGCCGTAAATTCCGTATTCGGTGAAAATGCCGCCGCGGCCGCATTTTTCGCGCTGGGTGAGCGCGGTGGCGTCACGCGCAGCCCAGCCGCCGCCAGCCTCTGTCTGGCCATAGAGGTGGCGCAAGGTCACCCCCTTCGCAAGCCATGCCTGCAACAGGTCCTCAGAAACCGCGGCGCCGCCGACTTGCGAAAAATGCAGATCGGAAAGATCGGCATCCTTGAACTGCGCAAGCGTGGCAATTCTTTCGAAGAAAGTGGGAACGCCCTGAAAATTGTTGATCTTCTCACGGGCAAGAATGTCCAGCGCCCGTTGCGCATCGAAGCTCGGCTCCATGAAGATCGACACGCCGAGCGTAATGAACTCCAGAACGAGCGTAAAACCCGATGACGCGCTGAGCGGCGTAACCAGCAGGATGCGCGAGCCACGCGCACAGCGCGGCTCCATCAACGCGAATTCGCACGCATAGGTCACGACCGTGTAGTGGGTGTGCACGGCGCCTTTGGCTTTGGCGGTTGATCCGCTGGTGGAGATGATGCCTACCGGATCGTCTCTTTGGGCTTCGTGAAAGGGCTGGGTCGGCGCGCGGCGCAAAGGCTGGATATCGTTGACATCCAGCACCTCGATATTTGCGTAGCGCGCTGCCGCGGCTTTCGCGACGGCAAGCCTGTCGGCATCGGCGAAGATCAGGCTGGGCGTGAAATCGTTGAAGGCGCCAAGGGTTTCGGTTTGTGTAAGGCGGAAGTTGAGCGGTGTCATGATGGCGCCCACCTGAATTCCCGCCAGAATGAGAAGGCAGTAGTCCAGCGAATTGGCGGCAATGACACAGATCCGGTCGCCCGGCTTCACGCCCTTTTCAATCAGCCCGGCGCCGACTTCCAGCGAAAGCTGGTGGATTTGCCGATAGCTGTAGGCGCGCTCCTCCACCTTGATGGCGATCTGGTCGGGCATTTCCGTTGCCCACCAGCGCAATGCGCTTGTAATCGTAAATGCCATCGAGAAACCGTCCTCTTGCCATGGGGCCGTGATCGTCCGCCAACGCTGCGGCAGCTAGCCGGGCCTCGGTCCGGCAAATGGACCCGTTAGGTGAGAAGAAATCGGACGGGAAATCTATAGTCAATAGGCAAGTGGCGTCACCCCATCCGAGGCATGGGGCGGTTAGGTCTTTTTGCGCGGCTTGGGCCCCGGTTTTTTGGCTTTGGGCGCGGCCGGCGCGACGTGTGTGTCTATTTGTGTGTCCAATCCGGCGAGGAATGTCCGCATGGTGCCAGCGAACAGTTCCTCATCGCTGAGGGGGCTGAGCTTTTTGGCTCGTGCAAGGGCAGGAAACAGGCCTGGATCGTAAACCGGATAAAGTTGGAACCCCAACGAAACCGCGACCGCTTCAAAGAGAATGGAGCCCCAGCTAATGGCGTCGAGCCCGGCCACAATCCGCATGTGCTGATCGGCTGGAACACCAGCTTTTTCCAGATATTTCATCGTGCGCTCATAGCCGCTAAGCGCCAAATGGCGTGGGGGGTGGCTGAGCAGAAGCGGCGCCGCATTGGGATGGCGCATGATAGAGCGGCGGACAGCCAATGAGGTTGCCACGAGCCCCTCTTTCCAGTCTGCAGAGGGTTCCGTCTTTTCCTGATCGGCATCAAGCAGGAGAATGCGTGCGACCTCGGTTAGAAGCTCCAGCTTGTCCTTGAAATGATAATAGAGCGATGGGGCGCGGATGCTCAGCCGCTCAGCCACCATATTCATATTGAATTGCTCAAGCCCATATTCGTCGATGGCGTCCAAAGCCGCCCGGATAGCGGTGTCGCGCGAGACGACGATAGGGTTGTTCTTTTTCTTCATCCTACGATCCCTAGGAAAATATGGTGGCTTTCGGAAAAATGCGCCCGTGCCCCAATCAGATAAATCAATCAACATTGCCTGCCCGGCATTCGGGCAATGCTCGTCCGGCGAATCCGTAATCTGCCGACTATATAGGTGATTCTGGCCATTATCACCCAGCGCATCCGGTGCGCAAACCCACGGCGATGGCCGCGCTTCGCTCGCCTCCGTAGCGAAAAGGTCACAACCGCAAATCTTCTCTCCTGAGTGCGGTTGGTAGGACGAAGGCATCTATTGTAATTAGACTAATCATCGAAGATAGTCACGGAAAGCTTGGACTGATCCAGGGTCAGCCATGCCCTTGGCCATCAAGGGTGACGTTAACTTCAGAGGGAGGACAATTTATATGTCTGTTTATAAACAAGAATCTGGAATTTCCGCGATGGGGACGGGGCGCATCCGCGCGAAGGCGCATCTTCTATGCAGTGTAGCCTTTTTGATCGCGTCGGTTGGCGGTGCGTACGCAGCAGATGTTCAAAAGGGTTCAGATAAGGCCGCAGCTGAAACGTTGCAGCCGGAAGTATTGCCCAGAGCCGGCACGCCGATCGAAGAGGTTCTGGTCACCGCCCGTTTGCGTGAAGAACGTCTGCAGGACATTCCGGTGGCTGCAACCGTCGTGAGTGCTGAAGATATCGCGCGTTACGGTGCTGCCGACCTGACCCAGATCAGCAAAATGGTGCCGCAGCTCATCGTTGGGCGCCAGGCGACCGGTTCTTCGGTCAACATTTATCTGCGCGGCGTTGGCTCTTCTTCTCTGAGCGCCGGTTTCGATCAGTCTGTCTCGCTTGCGCTGGACGGCGTTTCCATGACGCGCGGCCGCGAAATCATCTCCAGCCAGTTCGACCTTTCCCAGGTCGAGGTTCTGCGCGGCCCGCAGGCGCTGTTCTTTGGGCGCAATGCCACCGGCGGCATCATCTCCATCGCAACGGCAAACCCCACACCGGTATTCGAAGCCAGCGCAAAGGTGGGCTATGAATTCGGCGCAGCCGAAACCTTCGGTGAAGCCGTCGTTTCCGGCCCGCTGACAGATGATCTGGGTGTCCGCTTCGCCTTGCGCGGTTCGCGGATGGCCGGCTATTCGCACAACACTGCTGAGCCGATGTTCGTATTCGGCGAATTGAAGCCCGGCGCTGCGGACAGCCGCGGCCCGCGCGACACCAGCATTGCTGGCCGCCTCACGCTGAAATACGATCCCACCGATAATTTCGATGCCACACTGAAGGTTTCCGCCAACAAATACACCGATTCCGGTGCGATGGCGCGCGCGCAAACGGTTTGCGCGCCGGGGCGGACTGTTCCGCAGCTCGTCAATGGCATCGCCGATCCAGGCGACAACTGCGTGATCGACAGCCAGTATGCACGCGGCTCGATGCAGAAGGAGTTCCTGGTCGGGAGCCATTATTTCCGCGACGGCAAGCCCTATACTGATTACACCTCGCAGTTGTCTGCGCTGACGATGAACTACACCCTCGACAAGGTTCGCCTCACGTCGATCACGGGCTTTTATCACTACGGCTATGACGACAATAACAACTTCGATGGATCGCCTTCCGAAACGTTCACGGCGCAAGCGGTCGATTACAAGTCCTACAGTCAGGAGCTGAGGGCCGATTTCGAAGTTCTGCCGACCGTGCGTGTTCTGGTCGGTGGTTTCTACGGTTACACCGACTTCTTCTACGGCCTTGAATCGCGCTTCCTGCGTGTTGCGCCAGACCCCGTCACCGGCAGTCAGGTCAGCTTCTACCGCCATTCCGGCACGACATCCAAAACCCTGTCGGCATTCACGGAAGTCGCGTGGGACATCCTGCCGGATCTCGAACTTGCCGGCGGTGCGCGCTGGACGCAGGAAAACAAGGATTTCTACACCCAGAATCTCTATTCCGTACTTCCCGCGACCTTCCCGCCGCGCAGGCTGGATGGAAAGTTCAACGACTCGAATGTCTCGCCACAGGCAACTCTGACCTGGCGCGCCATGCCGAACCTGACAGTCTATGGCGCCTATAAGCAGGGCTTCAAATCCGGCGGCTACAACAACAGCGCCACCGTCACCAGCGCCGTCACGATCGATCAGATGAGGTTCGAAAGCGAAAAGGCTGCGGGCGGCGAAATCGGCATAAAGGGCCAGCTTCTGGACAGCCAGTTGCAACTGGGTGTGACCCTGTACAACTACGCCTATACGGATCTGCAGGTGAACATCTACGATCCGTTCACCGCAACGTCCTTTGTGTCGAATGCCGGTCAGTTGACGACGCGCGGCGTGGAACTGGAGGGTGAATTCAGCCCCGCAGACCTGCGCGGCTTTACACTCAGAGGTTCGGTCGCCTTCAACAACGCAACGCTCCACGATTATATCGGTGCGTGCTATGGCGGGCAGAGCATTGACGCGGGCTGTAACCTCAACATCAACGGTGCCGGTGCTTACAACAGCCAGAACTTCGAGAACAAAACGGCTGCACGCGCGCCCAAATGGTCCATGCGTCTTGGCGCACTCTATGCGTGGGACATGACGAGCACACTGACCTCCGATGTCAGCCTCGATCTGGGTTACACCAGTTCCTACAACTATCATGATGGTCTGCGCCCCAGCGCTCTGCAAAAGGGCTTCCCGCGCGTTGATGCGAGCTGGCGTGTCAGCAGCGGCAATGAGTGGGCTGTGTCGCTGATCGGCAGAAACCTGTCCAACGAGCTGGTCGCGATTGGCGCCCAGGATCGTACAGGTACCGGCGGCAACACCGGCCGAAGCACCGGCTATCTGTCGGACATGAACGTGATGGTCGACCGGGGCCGGGAGATCATGCTCCAGTACGCCTATAATTTCTAATCAACAGGGCAGCCGGAGCTTGCGCTTCGGCTGCCTTTTTTCGTTTCGTAAGCCAAGGATAGAAAATTGGATTTCAGCGTTCCGCCGGAGCTTCAGGCCTATCTCGCAGAACTGGATGGCTTCATTGAGGCGCACATCGCACCCCTTCAGGCGCAGGACGATAATGAGCGTTTCTTCGACCATCGCCGGGAACATTCCCGCACCGATTGGGAGAATAACGGCCTGCCGCGCAAGGAATGGGAAAGCCTTCTGGCGGAAGCCAAACGCCGCGCCGACGCAGCCGGATATCTGCGTTTTGCCTGGCCAAAAGAGCTTGGTGGCCAGAACGGTTCAAACCTCTGGATGGCCGTCATTCGCGAGCATCTCGCCGCGAAAGGCCTTGGCCTCTTCAACGATCTTCAAAATGAACACAGCATCGTCGGAAACAATCCGTTCGTCGTGCTTTTCAAGCATTTTGCGACACCAGAACAGTTTGCCCGCGATGGCGAGGCGCTGCTCACCGGAAAAATGCGCACCGCCTTCGGCCTGACGGAGCCCAATCACGGCTCCGATGCCACATTCATGGAAACGCGTGCCGTCCGTCAGGTGAAAGACGGCAAGCCCGGCTGGCTGATCAATGGCGAGAAGATGTGGATCACCGGCATGCATGTCGCCACCCACGCCATGCTGTTCGCCAGAACGAGCGGCAAGGATGGCGATGCCAAAGGCATCACCTGTTTCATCGTCCCGTCCGAACTGATCCAGATTAAACAGTGGATGTGGACCTTCAACATGCCTACCGATCATCCCCATATCGCGCTCGAAAATGTCTGGGTGCCGGAAGACAGCTATTGGGGCGAAATCGATCATGGGCTTGGTCTGGGCCAATCCTTCGTGCACCAGAACCGGATCCGGCAGGCGGCCTCATCGCTGGGCGCTGCTGCTTTTTGCGTCGAGGAAAGCATCAAATATGCCCGCCAGCGCAAGCCCTTCGGCAAGCCGCTATCCGACAACCAGGCCATCCAGTTTCCGATCGTCGAACTGTCCACCCAGATCGAAATGCTGCGTTTGCTGATCCGCAAGACGGCGTGGCAAATGGATCAGATGAATCACAAGCAGGTCGAAACCGAACTGTCCGACAAGGTTTCGATGTGCAACTACTGGGCAAACCGGCTGTGCTGCGAAGCCGCAGATCGCGCAATGCAGATTCACGGCGGCATGGGCTATAGCCGGCACAAGCCCTTTGAACATATCTATCGTCACCATCGGCGCTATCGCATCACCGAAGGGTCGGAAGAAATCCAGATGCGCAAGGTCGCAGCATTTCTGTTCGGCTATATGGGCCCGCGCAAAGGGACATTCGGGGCGTGAGCGGAGGCGTCGCGGATATCTTCATCGCGCATGAGGGCGTTGCGATAAGCGCTGATCGTTTTGGCGTGCGTGGTGCGCAACCCATCATTCTGCTGCATGGCGGTGGACAAACGCGCAATGCCTGGGGCGCAACCGCAAAGGTCCTGGGTGATCGCGGCTACGATGTCATTTCGATGGATCTGCGTGGCCATGGCGATAGCGGCTGGTCCCCGGCACGGGCTTACAATCTCAGCGATTTTCGCGATGATCTGGCGGCCGTCGCCCAAAGCATCGGTCGGCCCGCTATTGTTGTGGGTGCCTCGCTGGGCGGCCTGGCGGGTTTGCTTGTCGGCGGCGAGTGCGCGCGCCACCTGATCAAGGCGCTGGTGCTGGTGGATATCACCCATCAAAACGCGCCGGATTCAGACAATCGCATCCTGGCCTTCATGACCGCCAATCGAGAAGGTTTCGCCAGCGTCGATGCGGCCGCCGATGCGGTGGCCGCCTATCTGCCCCATCGGCCGCGCCCGCGCGATACCAACGGTCTTTTGAAGAATCTGCGGCTCAGGGATGGAAGATATTTCTGGCATTGGGATCCCGCTTTTGTCGAAGTGGCCTCTGCCAGTCGGCCAACGGAAGATGCCCGTCTGGCCGCTGCTGCGCAGAACACCGCCGTTCCAACATTGTTGATCCGCGGTGCGCAAAGCGAGATCGTGGGCGAGGAAGAGGCAGCAGCCTTCGCCAAACTGGTTCCCGATGCGCAGGTGATCGTCGTCGGCGGCGCCCATCACATGGTTGCCGGGGATCAGAACACAGTCTTCGCCGCTGCCGTTTTCGAATTTCTCGATCGCTTTGCGCCAGCCACCCTCTAGGTTTGGCTTATCTTCCGGGGCCGAACATGGCTGATGAACCACGCAAACTGTCTCGCCCAGGACTGGAAAAGATCCCGGCAGCGCTCGCAAGGATTGTCGAGGCAGGCTCGCTTTCCGGCATTGTCACGCTCATCTGGAAAGACGGCGACCTCGCCCAGGTCAACACGCTGGGCTATCGCGATGTAGCCGCGCACGCGCCGATGGAGCGCGATACGATTTTCCAGATCGCGTCCATGACCAAGCCGATTGTCTCCACACTTGCCTTGATGCTGATGGAACGCAATCTGCTCAAACTGGAAGACCGGATATCGCGCTGGCTTCCCGAATTTGCCGCCATGCGCGTTTTGCGCGCAGCCGATGGCCCCCTGACGGACTGCCATCCCGAGAGCTATGAGCTCACGGTGGAGAGCCTGATGAGCCATCGCTCCGGCATCGGCTATCCCTTCACCTCGGCGGGCCCCATCAAGGTAGCTTACGAGGCCAACGCGCCGCAAGCACTGGCGCCGCAAGCATGGCTCGAAAAAATATCCTCCCTTCCCCTGATCCACAGGCCGGGTGAGCGCTTTCACTATGGCTATTCAACCGACATTCTGGGGCTGCTCATCAGCCGCCTGATGGGAAAATCGCTCGGTGCATTGTTGAAGGATTGGATATTCGATCCGTTGAATATGCACGATACGGGATTTTGGTGCCCGCCGGAAAAATCCCACCGCCTTGCCAAACTCTACACCCTCGATCCTGCGGATGACCGGCTGGTCGAAAGCGCATCAAGCGATCTTTCGAAACCGGTGGCGTTTGAATCCGCGGGCGGTGGCTTGCTCTCCACAGCCGATGATTACCTCACTTTCGCCCGTCTGCTGTTGGGCGCAGGGCAGGTTGATGGCGTGCGCCTGTTGCGCCCCGAAAGCGTTGCGCTGTTCACGCAGAACCGTTTGTCGCCCGAGCAGCGGCGCATCCCCTTCATGGGCATTCCGTTTTGGCTGGGGCAGGGCTTCGGCCTTGGGGTTTCCGTCATTACCGATGCAAAAAAAATGGCCTGGATGGGCGCCGGAACCAATGGCGCGTTCGGCTGGCCCGGCGCTTACGGAACGTGGTGGCAGGTGGACCCCGCGGAAAACATGGTTCTGATCTATCTGGTGCAGAACGCAATGCCGCTGACCGGCGACACTGCAAGCCAGTTGGCCACCGGCCAGCGCGCGGGCGCGCGCTCTGCATTGCCCATATTCCAAAAATTGGCCTATGCAAGTCTGGAATGATTGTCCGCCAAACCGGGACGCAGTGAAAGGCACGAGAAATGACAATACATAAGCGCACCCCCGTTCTGATTGGCGTAGGTCAGGTCACAGACAGGTGGGATGGCGCCGATATCGCAACAGCACCCAGCCCCGTTTTGCTGGCAATTCGCGCGGCGCGTGCCGCGCTTGCCGATACCGGCGCGGCCGATACGGTGGCACGAGGAATCGATGTCGTGACAGTTGTGCGCACCAATCTGGATTCGGTTGCAGGCGCAAAACACCCCTTCGGCCGCCACGCAAATCCGCCTGCTGCAGTCGCGGCGGCGTTGGGGCTGAACGCACCCCGCACCATCTATTCGCATGTTGGCGGAGATCAGCCCCAGGCTCTGGTGAACGAATTCGCCGAAGCGATCTTCAACAACCAAGCCCAAACCGTTCTGCTTGCTGGCGCCGAAGCCATCGCGGCCATGAAGCTGGCGCTCCGCAAGCGCCTCTCGCTGGATTGGTCAGGCGGTGACGCGCAAGGGATGGAGGATCGCGGCCTCGGCAAGCGGCTTCTGTCGGACTATGAGTTACGCAACGGGCTTGGTTTTCCGGTTCAAACTTATCCGCTGTTTGAAAATGCCTTGCGCAAAAGGCTCGGCCTGTCGCGCGCGGAACACCGCCAGCGGATGTCCGAATTGTGGGAAGGATTTTCGCGCGTCGCTGCAAACAATCCTTATGCCCAATTCCCGGTTGCCCGATCGGCCGCGTTCCTCGCAGAGCCCAGCGCGGAAAATTATGAAATCGCCGATCCCTATCTGAAATGGCACGTCGCCCAGGATGCGGTGAATCAAGGCGCGGCTGTTATTCTGACGTCTGTCGAAAAGGCCGACCAACTCGGCATCCCCGATCATAAGCGCATCTATCTGCACGGCTACGCCCAGGCCGCTGACAAAATGGTGTCGGAGCGCCGGGACATTTCACGCTCCAAAGCAATGTCCCTGGTGCTGGATCAGGCCTTGAAGGCGGCGGGCAGGTCGGTCGGTCAAATCACCCATTTCGATCTTTATAGCTGCTTTCCTTGCGCGGTATTTCTGGCTGCGGAAGCTTTGGATCTCGATTGGCGCACAACTGTTCCCACGGTAACAGGCGGCTTGCCCTTCTTCGGCGGTGCCGGAAACAACTATTCCATGCATGCGATTGCGAGCATGACCGAAAGACTAAGAGAGGATCGCGGCAGCTACGGCCTCGTCCTGGCAAATGGCGGCTATCTCTCGAAAGAAGCTGCGGGCGTCTATTCCGCAACACCGGCGGAAAATTGGAATGTCCATTCCAGCCTCGCCATT
>DATJDE010000511.1:0-2210 GCA_035497595.1 Rhizomicrobium sp.
TCGGCCGCCGCCTTCCTTCACGTCTTCAAAAGTGCGCAGGCCCGGTTTCTGGGCGTTCACCAGCACCGCCATATTACCGGGCAGATGTTCGTTCTTCCACATTTTCGTATGGGCGCGCGGAATATCGGCCCAGGAGAATACTTCCGACATGCACGGATCGATGCGCCGCTCCACCACCAGCCGGTTGGCCTGGCTTGCCTGCATCAGATTGGCGAAGTGCGAACCCTGAATGCGCTTTTGGCGCATCCACACATAACGGGCATCGAAGGTGATGTTGAAGCCGGTGGTCCCGGCGCAGAACACCACCATACCGCCGCGTTTCACAACAAGGCACGACACCGGGAAGGTCGCCTCGCCGGGGTGCTCAAACACCATGTCGACATCATTGCCCTTGCCGGTAATTTCCCAGATCGCCTTGCCGAACTTGCGCGCTTCCTTGGTCCAGGCATCATATTCGGGCGTGTTGACCGTGGGCATCTGGCCCCAGCATTTGAAATCCTTGCGGTTGATGACGCCCTTGGCGCCCAGCGACAACACAAAATCGCGCTTGGTCTCATCCGAAATCACGCCAATCGCATTGGCGCCCGACACCGCGCAAAGCTGCACCGCAAACGAGCCAAGCCCGCCGGATGCGCCCCAGATCAGCACATTATGGCCTGGGCGAAGGATATGCGGGCGATGGCCGAAGAACATGCGATAGGTGGTGGCAAGCGTCAGCGTGTAACAGGCGCTTTCTTCCCAGCTCAAATGTTTGGGGCGTTCCATGAGCTGGCGGTCCTGCACGCGGGCGAACTGCGCGAACGATCCGTCCGGCGTTTCATAGCCCCAGATGCGTTGGCTGGGCGAAAACATCGGATCGCCGCCATTACATTCCTCGTCGTCGCCGTCATCCTGATTGCAGTGCACGACAACTTCATCGCCTACTTTCCAGCGCGTGACCTTGGAGCCAATGGCCCACACAATGCCCGACGCATCGGAGCCTGCGATGTGATAGGGATTTTTATGGCCGTCGATCGGCGAAATCGGAATGCCAAGCCCGGCCCATACGCCGTTGTAATTGACGCCCGCGGCCATCACCAAAATCAGCACATCATGGCTGTCCAGCGTCCAGGTCGGCACGACTTCGAGCTGGAACGATTGCTCCGGCGGCCCGTGGCGTTCCTTGCGGATCGTCCAGGCGTGCATGGTCTTGGGCACGTGGCCCAGCGGCGGAATTTCGCCGATGTCGTACAGATCTTTATAGACTTCGAGCGAAGGCTTGGCTTCAGCCGATGACGCCATAACAGGTACTCCTGCAATATCCCCATGCTGACCTTAAGGTCAGTCCCGCGCGGATTAAGGCGTGGCTTGTGCTGCATTGCAACAGGATTCAACATCATTGCTAACAACGCCGCAGGGCGTTGCGCAATTTAATTGCGCTCCTCAGAGCTTTTGCCGCGCTGCCAGGGTTTTTTCCGGCCCTTGCCTGCAATTTCCTTGAGCTTAACCGTCTGGCGAATCGAAAGCGATGTTCCGGCCGCGCCCTTTTCCGGGTCGGCAAAGGCCCGGCCATATTTTTCCACCCGCTCCTCCACCGAACCCAGAAACTCGCCCTCCCACTCCGAAAGCCCGACGCCGCTTTTTTCTGCCGCCTTGCGCGCGCGGCGCAGTGCATTGAGCGCCGCGCGCTTGGCTTGTGCGCGCTGGCTGTCGCTGCGTTCTTTCGCGGTTGGAAAAGACGTGCGTTTTTTCACATCAGTGCTTTGTATGCGGATCGCGCTCGCCCGCCGTCACCGCCAGATCCACATGATCGGTCGCGACCGGACAGGTGAAAAAAGGCGACAGCACGCAATTGGGATTATAGGCAAAGTTGAAATCGATAGTGACAGTCTTGGGCGGGAAGGCGCCAAACCCTTCTGTTTCAACATAACGTCCCGCGCCATAGGTTTTCAGCCCCGAAAGCGCATCGGTGAAAAAGGCAGACAAACTGTCGATGTTCTCGCGCGCGCCCGCATAAAGCGGCAGTTTCACGCGCTTTCCAGCAAGGGTGAACAGCGCATCCCCAGCATGAAAGAACTCTTTTTCCGTCCCGCGTGAGGTGCGAAAAATGCGCGACGGCAGTTTGGGGTCAGGCTTGAACACAGCAGACACGCGAAAGGCCGGATCGTAGTTGAAATATTGAACACCCGTAAAAGTCTTTGCCGCCTTTGCCTGCTGGTTGAACACCATCA
>DATJDE010000512.1:0-5585 GCA_035497595.1 Rhizomicrobium sp.
TCAGGAGAAGGTTGGCCGCAAGCGACAGGTCGATCAGGGTCAGCACCCAGACCACCACCGCGCTTTCGCCGCCGCTGAACAAAGTGGGCACGGTGTGGATGATCTCGTTCACGAAGACGGCGAGCAGAGCCACCAGGGCGACCACCAGACCGATATAAAAGGGCGCCATCAGCCAGCGGCTTGTGAAGAGGAACATTTCGAGGGCGCGTTCGATCTTCTTTGCGGACATACCGGGGCCTGTCGTTTGAGTGGGGGCGCTCTTTAGCATTGCTTCGCGCCCGCAAAAAGACGCCGGTTGACGGGTTGTCGATGGGGGCGTCAGACTGGGGTGGCCTTGAGCGAAAGGGTTTGCCATGACCGAACATCCTGCCGACCGTGCGCAGTTTCATGCGATGGCCGAAGGCACCCAGGACGACTGGATGAAGATCGGCATGGCCGCGATGAACTTCAACAAGGGTCTCGCGGACCGGGTTTTGACGCATCTGAAATTGCTGGAAGGCGATTGCGGAGGGTTTGCCGTCGACCGGATGGAGCATTCGCTGCAATCGGCGACGCTCGCGTTTCGCGATGGCATGGATGAGGAATATGTCGTCTGCGCGCTGTTGCATGACATTGGCGATACGCTGGCCTCGCACAACCACGCCGAGCTTGCGGCCACCATGCTGAAGCCATTCGTTTCGGATGAGAACTGGTGGATGTTGCAGCATCATGGGATTTTCCAGGGCTACTATTTCTTCCATTATCTGGGGCTGGACCAGAATTTGCGGGACCAGTTTCGCGGGCATCCGAATTTTGAACGCACGGCGATGTTCTGTGCCCGGCATGACCAGAACGCCTTTGACCCCAACTACGATACGATGAAGCTGGAAGCCTTTGTGCCGATGGTGCGCCGGGTGATGGAACGGCCCAAACGTTCGATTTATCTGCGCGATGCTGCCAAGGAAGCCGCGGAATAAATCACGGAATGAGAATTGTCGCGCCTGTCGTGCGGCGGCTTTCCAACGCTTCATGGGCGGCGCGGGCGTCTGCCAATGCGAAGCGTTGATGGATCTCTATTTTCACCGCGCCTTTGGCGATCACGTCGAACAGGTCGCTGGCGGTGGCCTGCAATTCGGCGTGGGTGATTGTGTAGTGGGCGAGTGACGGGCGGGTGAGGTAGAGCGAGCCTTTGGAGGCGAGGATGCCGGGCGCAAAGGCCGGGACGGGGCCGGAGGAATTGCCGAAGCTCACCATCATGCCGCGCGGGGCGAGGCAATTGAGCGAACCATCCCACGTATCTTTGCCGACGGAATCATAGACCACCGGAAGACCGCCGCCCGCGATCTCGCGCACGCGGGCGACCCAATCGTCTTTGCGCAGGTTTAGCACATGGGCGTAGCCATGGGATTTGGCGAGGGTGATTTTATCATCCGCGCCGACCGTGCCGATGACGGTAGCGCCCAGATGTTTGGCCCATTGGCCTGCAATCAAGCCGACGCCGCCCGCTGCGGAATGAAACAGGATGGTCTGGCCGGGTTCAACTTTGAACGTGCGTTTGAGAAGATATTGCGCGGTCATGCCTTTGAGCAGGCAGGCGGCGGCGGTCTCGTCGCTGATGCTGTCGGGAAGTTTCACCAGCCGGTCGGCGGAGACGTTGTTTGCTTGCGCATAGGCGCCGAGGGCACTGGTATAGGCGACGCGTTCCCCGATGGTGATGTCTTTGACGCCGTCGCCCAGTGCCTCGACCACACCCGCCGCTTCCATGCCCAGACCTGTAGGCAGCGGTGCGGGATAAAGGCCGGTGCGAAAATAGGTATCGATGAAATTGACCCCGATGGCGCTGTGGCGCACCCGCACCTGGCCTGCCGCAGGGGCGGGCAGGGTGATGTCCTGCAAGGTCAAAACCTCTGGGCCACCAGTGGTCTGTATACGGATGGCTTTCATCGGTAAGCCCTTTCGGTTCAGCTCAAATGCTGGCGCAGGAAGGTGGCGGTGCGGCCATTGGCGAGATCGGCGCAGGCTTTGTCGTAATGCGCGCCGCCAACCCGCGCGAAGGCGTGATCCATTTCCGGATAGGCATGAATGGTGACCAGCGGATTGTTTTTCAGCGCCTCGTGAATTTGCGTTTGCGCGTCTTTGGACACGAACTGATCTTTGCCTGCGATGTGGAGCATCAGCGGAGCTTGGAGTTTGCTGGCTTCGTTCAGCGCGGTCTGGATGTTCACGCCATAATAGCTGACGGACGCATCGCTGTCGGTGCGGGTGGCGGTGAGATAGGCGAGCTGTCCACCCAGGCAATAGCCAAGCGCGCCCACTTTGCCGGTGCAGCCCTGCATGGCGCGTAAGTGCGTGATGGTGGCCTGAATATCGCGCACGCCCGCGCCGATATCGAACGCGTTCAGCAGCGCGAAAGCCCGGTCCCATTCGGGTTTGGTTTTGTCGGTCAGTTGCACGCCCGGTTCGAGCCGCCAGAACAGATCGGGGCAGAGGGCGAAATAGCCGCGCGCGGCCAGCGCATCGGCAACGCCGCGCATCACCGCGTTGACGCCGAAAATTTCCTGAATCACTACGACGCCGGGGCCGGTGCCTGCGCTGGGGGCGGAGAGATAGGCTGAAAAATCACCGTCCGGACCGGTGAGTGTGATGTCGTGTCCCGCCATTTTTCCCTCCAATCTGGCCAGTTCAAATCAAATCACAGACGGGGGGTAATGCCACCCCCCTTCTTGCGATCCGATTTGACTGGAGTCAGGCCTGTCCGGGCGGACGGGCCGGTAATTGCAGCGATTGCGACAGTTGCACCGCGTTTGTGATCGCCGGCGAACAGGTGTTGCGGACGCAGATATAGGCCGTGGGCTGGCCGTTCTGCATCGTCTTGCCGAACGCGGGATGGGCTTCGGGCAGCACATCATCGGGATCGACCACCAGCAAGGTGCGATGGGTAATGCTGCGGCCATGGACTGCGGCGAGCAGTTCCTGTGTTTTGTTGTGGCTGCGCGGGCCGACGATCACGATCTGAAGGCCGGTCATGATGTTTTCAAGACCGTTCAGATAGGCCGCCATCGAGGCGGAGGCGCGGCCCAATTCGCCCGAGAAGGCGCCGACAACCGCATTGGAGCGATCACGATAGGTTGCATCCGCGGTTGCGAAATGCAGTTTGCCGAGCACTGTGAGCATGGTGCCGTTGGCGGAGGGCACCGCCTGATCGAACACGGTGCGCGGACGGAAGAACAATTCTTCGGAATCATCGGCGGTCTGGAAATAGCCGCCGTTTTGCAGATCCCAGAAATGTTCGTTCAGCACCTCGGTCCAGGCTTTGGCGCGGTCGAGGAAGCGTTCGTCCTGCGTCACTTCCCACAGGACGAGCGCTGCGCGGGCCATATGGGCATAGTCGTCGGCAAAGCCGGTGTGGTGGGTTTTGCCCTCGTGCCAGGAATGGAAAAGCCGGTCGCCATCGCTCATGGTGCGGGCGACGAAATCGAAGGCTTTGATGCCGGCCTCGATCCAGTCCAGCCGGTTGCAGGCGGCACCGGCTTGCGCCAGGGCAGCGATCATCATGCCATTCCAATCGGCCAACACCTTGCCATCACGCAACGGCGCGACGCGCTTGTTGCGGGCGGCGAGCAGCAATTCACGCTGGCGGCGGAACAGGGCTTCATCGGCTTCCGGCAGGGGATAGGCTGCATTGCCGATGCGATGCAGGATGTTTTTACCTTCCCAATTGCCATCGCGCAGGACGTTGTAGACCTGTTTGAAACGCTGCGAGAACGTGCCTGCGAGGGCGGCATCCACTTCGGCTTCGGTCCAGACGTAGAACTTGCCTTCTTCGCCTTCGGAATCGGCATCGAAGCTGGAGACAAAGGCATCGCCCACTTTCATGTCGCGCAGCACGAAGGCCAGCGTTTCCTGAATGCGTTCGAAATAAAGCGGGTTGCGGTTGTGCTGCCAGACCAGCGTCAGCAGGTCGACGAGCTGGGCATTGTCGTACAGCATCTTTTCGAAATGCGGCACCAGCCAGCGTTCATCGACCGCATAGCGCGCGAAGCCGCCGCCGACGTGATCGTAGATGCCGCCCATGCACATATTGTCGAGCGAGGTTTGCACCACCTGAAAGAATTGCGGAGCGCCGGTGCGCAAATACGCACGCCACAGAAGTTCCAGCGATGTGGTGGTGGGGAATTTGGGCGCGCCGGTGGGGCCGCCGTAAAAAATGTCGAAGCGCTGGGCGATATGGATCGCCGCGATGTCGAGCACCTGTGGATTGAGATCGCCCCGCATATCGCGCGCCCAGATATTGGCAAGCGATTGCTGCACCCGGTCGATGGTGCTGGCGATGGGTTCGGGTTGTTCGCGGTAGATCCGCGCCACATCTTCGAGCACGCGCTTGAAGGGGGGCTGGCCGAAGCGTTCTTCCTTGGGAAAATAGGTGCCGGGGAAGAAGGGCTCGCCCTTGGGCGTGAGGAACATGGTGAGCGGCCAGCCGCCGGACGCGCCCATGGTCTGGGCGGCGGTCTGGTAGAGCTGGTCGATATCGGGGCGCTCTTCGCGGTCGACCTTGATGTTGATGTAATTCTCATTCATCAGCGCCGCGGTTTCGGCGTCGGCGAAGCTTTCGTGATTCATCACGTGGCACCAGTGGCAGGCGGTATAGCCTACCGACAGCAGCACCGGCTTGTTCTGGGCTGCCGCTTCGGCGAAAGCCTCCGGCCCCCAGGGGCGCCAATGCACCGGATTGTCCGCATGCAGCTTGAGATATGGGCTGGATTCCTGGGCAAGTTGATTTTGGCTCATGGATGCTTTCCGCTATGTCCCCCGGGGCGGCCGATTGCTGGATGTCGCGCACGGCCTTAGCTTCCTTTAGCGCGGGGCTCGTCTTTCTAACAAGCGCGCGATGCGCGCAGGAGCCAACAGGCGCGCGATGCGCGTTAGGAGAACCCGATGAAGATGCAGTTCGAAATCGACATGACCCCGGAAGAAGCCCGCAAGGTGATGGGATTGCCCGATGTTTCTGCCCTGCAGGAGAAGATGATGGGTGAAATGGAGCGTCGGATGATGGCCGCCATGAAAACCTCCGACCCCGAAGCGATGATGCGGGCCTGGATGCCGCTGGGTGGGCAGGCTTTTGAGCAGTTCCAGAAATTCATGTGGGACGGCGCCAAAATGGCAGCAGGCCGGGCAGGGCCTAAGAAAGAGTCCAAGTAGCTGACTGAGGTGACGTGCGGCGATACGATTTTTGCCCTTTCGACTGCGCCGGGCCGGGCCGGGGTGGCGATTGTGCGCGTTTCCGGCGCTCAGGCTGGGGCGGCGCTGCGGGCGTTGAGTGGGACGGCTTTGCCTGCTCCGCGCAGGGCCGTGTTGCGGAGTTTGCGCGCGGGGACTGAGGAGATCGACCGGGCGCTGGTGCTGTGGTTCGAGGGGCCTTTCAGTTTTACCGGGCAGGATTGCGCGGAATTTCACCTGCATGGCGGGCGGGCGGTGGTCGAGGGGCTGCTGGGCGCGCTGGCGGCTTTGCCCGGGTTGCGGCCTGCGGAGGCGGGGGAATTTACCCGGCGGGCGGTGGAAAACGGGCAACTGGACCTGACGCAGGCCGAGGCGTTGGGCGATCTGAT
>DATJDE010000513.1:0-3276 GCA_035497595.1 Rhizomicrobium sp.
AAATAACTCGGCCGCATCTCGTTCCCACTCGCACCCACCATGGCAATGACCTTGGTGGTTCGCAGAATCGATTTGATCAGCGCTTCGGGATAGGTCGGCATGTGCGTTTCAAACTTTCAGATCACGAAAAAACTCAAAACATAAACTGTCATGGCCCGCTTAGTGCGGGCCATGACAGCGGAGCGAGCGATAACACCGCATCACCCCACGCCCTGCAAACCTATGCCGGCCATTTAGGCTCGCGCTTTTCCACAAACGCACCAATGCCTTCTTCCGCCTCGGCTTCGAGCATGTTCTGCGCCATCACGTGGGCGGTATAGGCATAGGCCTCGGTCAGCCCCATTTCGACCTGATTGTAGAAAGCTTCCTTACCGATCTTCACCGTGAGCGCGGGCTTGGAGGCGACAAGCCGGGCCAGCGCCATGGTTTCAGCTTCCAGCGCCTCAGCCTCGACCACCTTGTTGATCAGCCCATAGCGAATGGCCTCGTCCGGCGTGACCATGTGGCCGGTGAGCAGCATTTCCATGGTCTGCTTGCGCGGCACATTGCGCGAGATAGCGACCATAGGGGTGGAGCAGAACAGCCCGATATTCACCCCCGGCGTGGCAAAGCGCGCATGGGAGGCGGCAACCGCCAGATCGCAGCTCGCCACCAACTGGCACCCGGCAGCGGTCGCAATGCCCTGAACCTGCGCGATCACCGGCTTGGGGTGACGCACAATGGTCTGCATCAGCTTTCCACATTGGTTGAAGATATCGGCGTAAGCCTTTTTACCTTTGTCGGAATCTTTGCGATGCGCAGTCAGCTCTTTCAGGTCGTGCCCGGCGGAAAAGGCAGGGCCGTTAGCGGCCAGAATGATGACCCGCAGGCTTTTATCGGTGGCGGCCGTCTCCAGCGCCTCCTGCAACGCGCCCATCAGGGCGGCACTCAGCGCGTTGCGGGCAGGGCCGCGATTGAGCGTAAGACGCAGGATGCACTCTTCACGGTGGGAGAGAACGAGCGGTTCGGAAACGGGAGCGTTCATTTAAGTATTTGATCCTTATAGGTAAAACTCTTGATTGCGTGGCTGCCCAAAGGGCTTGGCCAAAAGAGTCGGTAGCGATGGCCCGATCCTACACCTGTTTTGACGGGGTTTGGAAACACCCTTTCTAAACGTCGGTACTAGGGTACCACATCCATAAAATGGCCCCAAACAAGGCCTTTCTTGCCCCTATGTGTTGACAGAGCGCAATCCTGCCCGTATTCAGCCGCCTCTTTTCCAGTGGATATGCACCAATGAAAACCTACTCGGCCAAAGCGTCCGAGATCGACAAGAAGTGGATCCTGATCGACGCCGAAGGGCTTGTCGTCGGGCGTCTGGCTGCTGTGATCGCGACGCGCCTGCGCGGAAAGCATAAAGCAAGCTACACCCCGCATATGGATTGCGGTGACAATGTCATCGTGATCAACGCGTCCAAGGTGCTGCTCACCGGCAACAAGCTGGCGCAGAAGATATATTACCGCCACACCGGCTATATCGGCGGGATCAAGGAACGCACGGCCGAATCGGTCATCAACGGCAAATTCCCCGAACGCGTGGTGGAAAAAGCCGTGCAGCGCATGTTGCCGAGCGGCCCGCTTGGCCGTCAGCAGTTTTCGAACCTGCGCGTCTATAGCGGCAGCGAACACCCGCACGAAGCGCAGCAGCCGCTCAGCTTCGACGTGGCCGCGCTCAATCCCAAGAACACCAATTACCGCAAGGCGGGTTAATTCATGTCGGATACTTTCAGCGATCTGAAATCCACGCTCATCAAAGCCAAGTCGGCCGATGAGCAGAGCGCCACCCAGGTTGCGCCGAACCGCGACGCCAAAGGCCGGGCCTATGCCACCGGCCGCCGCAAGGACGCGGTCGCCCGCGTCTGGATTCGTCCGGGCCGTGGCACCATCACCATCAATGGTCGGGAAGAGAAAACCTATTTCGCGCGCCCCGTGCTGCGGATGATTCTTCGCCAGCCGCTGATCGCCGCCAACCGCGATGGCCAGTTCGACATCACCGTGACGGTGCGTGGCGGCGGTCTTTCGGGGCAGGCCGGTGCGGTGCGCCATGGCATCAGCCGTGCGCTGGTCGCCTATGAGCCCACTTTGCGCGCGGCGTTGAAGCCGGGCGGCTTCCTTACCCGCGATCCGCGTACCGTGGAACGCAAGAAATACGGTCGCCCCAAAGCCCGCCGCAGCTTCCAGTTCTCGAAGCGCTAAAGCCGAAGATATCGCCAAAAACAAACCCCGCACGGTACCGCCGTGCGGGGTTTTTCTTTGAGATACTGATCGGCTGCATCAAGAAAACTGTACTCAACCATTACAGGCGCACTGCTTGCTTCTAAAACGAAGCATCCTTTTCAAGAGGGATAGGCCGCCTTTTGCGTTTTGGCGGACTTGCGCGCAAATCGCTACACCTTGAGCCTGCGGGGGTGTAAAGGGCGGTTCACCCGATGCGCTCGGGCTTGGTTTTGCGGAGTGTGTGACGTGACGGCGAAGGTCTTTATCGACGGTGCAGTGGGCACCACCGGGCTTGAAATCCATGAGCGGCTGAGCGCGCGGCGCGATGTTGCGGTGGTCACGCTGGACGATGCCTCGCGCAAAGACCCGGCGGCCCGCAAAAGCGCCCTCAACGCCGCCGATGTGGTGATCCTCTGCCTGCCGGACGATGCGGCACGCGAAGCTGTGGCGATGATCGAAAACCCGGCCGTCCGGGTGATCGATGCCTCCACCGCCCATCGTGTGGCCGATGGCTGGACCTATGGCTTCCCTGAAATGGCTGCGGGGCAGGGCGCGCGTATCGCCGCCGCCAATCGTGTTTCCAATCCCGGCTGCTATCCCACCGGCTTCATCGCGCTGGTGCGGCCATTGGTGGACGCGAGGATTGTACCGGCCGATTTCCCGCTCACCGTCAACGCCGTCTCCGGTTATTCCGGTGGCGGCAAATCGATGATCGAGGAGTTCGAGAAAAAGGATTCACCGGCTTACGTCGAAACGGTGATGCGGTCTTACGGTCTGGCGCTCGGCCACAAGCATGTGGTGGAAATGCAAACCCATAGCGGCCTGGCACACCCGCCCGTCTTCGCGCCCAGCGTCGCCCGGTTCTATCGCGGCATGCTGGTGGAAGTGCCGCTGCAACTATGGGCGCTGCCGAGCACGCCCACGGTCGCCGATCTTCAGGCCACACTGGAAGAAGCCTATCAGGGCGCAGCTTTGGTAACGGTGGCAAGCGCAGCCCAAAGCGCCGGGCTGAAAACGCTC
>DATJDE010000514.1:0-5167 GCA_035497595.1 Rhizomicrobium sp.
CCGGGCAAGCAGCCCTGGCTCATTTGCGCACGGGCAAACGCTTGCAGATTTTGCTGCGCGCCAATCGATTCCGGCCCGTCGTCGTGATGGCAAAGCTGTTTGCCGGTGCGCGAGCGATCATCCTTTTCGTCGAAATGTTCCCACACCGCTGTCGCGCGGAGCCAGCTCACAGGTGCTGCGCTGACGGTTGCGCGGCTGGACCACAGATTGCGGCCGTTGACGTTGTGTTCGGTGATGGTGTTGTAGTCGTAGCCATCGCGCTTGGTCCACGCGCCGGCCAGGCGGATGCCGAGCTTGTCATCCAGCACAGGCACGTTGAGCATGGCTTCGAGGCGGCGGCCATTGTAATTGCCGACATCGACTGAGGCCATCGCTTCATAGTGATCGCTGGGCTTAGCCGAAATCACGTTCACCACACCGGCGGTCGCGTTGCGGCCATAAAGCGTGCCTTGGGGGCCGCGCAACACTTCCACCGAGGCGACGTCGTAGAATTCCTGTTCGAAGAAATGGTTGCGGATGAAGGGCGTGTCGTTGAAGGCGACGGCCACTGCCGGATCGGTGGCGACCGAGATGGCCTGTGTACCGATGCCGCGAATCTGGATGCTGTAGCCGGAGAAATTTGTTTTGGTGAAGCTCATATTCGGCACGGATTTGATGAGGTCCGGGCCGCCTGCGATTTGCTGCGAGGTGAGTTGTTCCTGGCTGAGTGCGGTGATCGCGATCGGAATGGATTGCACATCGGCGCCGCCGAGTTTTGAAGATGTGACGGTGACGGTTTCGACGCTGCGCGGTGCGGGCGCTGCCTGTGCGATTTGAAGCGGTTGCGGATCGTTGGCGGAGGACGAGGGCACGATGCCGATGGCACCGGAGGAATCGCGTTGGGTGCTGAAGCCGGTGCCTTTGAGCAGGCGGCTGAGGGCATCGTCGGTTGGCAGATCGCCTTGCACGCGGTTGGCGCGGATGCCTTTCATCGTCTCGCCCGAGAAGATCAGCGATACGCCGGATTGGGCCGAATAGGCGTTGAGCGCGGCTTTGAGATCGCTTGCCGGAATGTCGAAGCTGCGGGCCTGTGCGGTGGTGGCCAGCGCCAGCGCAAGCGCGCAGGCGCTGGTGGACAGGATGGCCTTCATAGATTGATGCAGTGTCATTCATTCCCCCCAGAATGCGGCGATGCCGCGATAAACATAAAACGGTCGGCTATTTGGAAATCACGATGTCGTCGCCACGGTTTTTGACGGTTAGGCCCAGCACTGCCTGCGCCAGCCGGATGAAGGCTTGGGCGTTGTTGCTGGGAAAGGTGCCGTCGATGGTGAGGGCGGCGGTTTGCGGATCGGTGATCACGAGTTTGCGGTTGCTGTAGCGGTTGAATTCGCGCACGGCTTCGGAAAGCGGCGTGGCATCGAACACCAGCACGCCGCGTTTCCAGCCCATGGCATCGGACAATGCGGCCTGTGTTTTGCGCGTCAGGGCGATGCGGCCTGCGGACGCGATGGCCACGTCGCCGGGCTGCAAGATTTTTTCCTGCCCGCCTTTGCCATCGTCCAGCGCCACGCTGCCTTCGAGCACGGCGACGCGAAATTGGCCATCATCGCGGCGGACCACAAATTTGGTGCCGATATCAACAAGGCGGTGGCCGGCCACCATCACCACAAAGGGCTTTTTCGCGTTATGGGTAACTTCGAAATAGACCTCGCCCCGGTCGAGCCAGATGTTGCGTTGATGGGCGTTGATCTGGGTGCGCAGCACCGTGTTGGTGTTGAGCTCGATCTGTGAGCCATCGGCCAGCGTCAGCCTTTCGCGTTCGCCCACGGCGGTCGCATAGGTTTTCAGCGCGGGCTTGGCCAATTCGAGATAGGTCGCGGTTCCAACGATGACGGCAAGCACGCAAGCAGCGGCTGCCGTGCGCAAGACGAAGCCCCAGCCTTTGCGGCGCGGCGGCGCGGGGGGGTGCGCAAAATTCGGCTTGCGCAGCGCGCGCAACAAATCGGCGCGGGTCCAGGCCGCATCGAGCCGCCAATAGGCGATACGATGGGCAAGGGAGGCTGCGAGCCAGGCATCGAGTTCGCTCTGGCGTTCGGCGGTCCAGCTTTCGGCTTCACGCTTTTCCAGCAGCCAGTCGGCGGCGATGGCCTGGATGTCGTTTGCGTTGGATGTTTGCGGGCTCATGCCGGACCTTCTGGCGGTGGGCCATAGAGAATGTCGGCCAATGCACGCACGGCCTCCCCCAAATGCCATTTGACGGTTTTTTCGGATACGCCCATGCGCGTTGCGATTTCGCGGCGGGTAAAGCCTTCGACCTTTTTCAGCATCATCGCTTCGCGGGCGCGCGCGGGCAGCCGCTCCAGGGCGGCTTCGAGGCGGCGCAATTCATCGCGGGCGATGGCGCTGCGGTCCGGGCCGGGCTGGTCGTCCGCGGGGTCCAGCGCATCGGGATCGCTGATCGATTCGATGGGGACGACATTTTCACGGCGCACATGATCGATCATCATGTTGCGGGCCACGGCAAAGACAAACGGCTTGACCGGGTTGGGAACCTGTTTCTGCGCCGCTTCACACACCCGCATGTAAACCTCTTGCAGAAGGTCGGGGATGTCGCTTGCGTTGCGCCAGCTGCGGCGCAGGAAGTGCGTGAGCTGGGATTCCAGCGGCAGCACTTCACGCACAAACCAGGTTTCCAGATCAAACGCAGCCATAGCCACACTCTGAGGATGCAGAGCCGTGCCGTCACGACTGATATGCGATCTTTCGACCATCCCCGCCCTTCGTTGGGGGCCTGTTTGACTTAAGGGCGCCCCCGGACTCATGAGATAGAACGAAGGGCCGCGCCAAACGGCCGGGTCGGGCACGCGCTTTTTCCAGACAGGTCATGAAGACCGGCCCGATTTGGGCTAGGTAGGATATGGGGCAGTAATGGGCGGGGATGGGGCAGTCGTGAGCAGGGGATGGATGGGGGCGATGACGCAGTGTTCCCCCCGCTGGTTTGGTGTGTGCCTGATCGCGGCGGCGATTGTTCTGATCCTGCCGCTCTGGGTGGCGGTTGTGCCTGCCATGCCGGACTATCCGGCGCATCTGGCGAGCTATTATCTGATCGCGGGCGGGGCTTCGCGGTTTTACGATATTGTCTGGGCGCCCATTCCCAATCTCGCCGGAGAGATTCTGGTGCCCTTGGCCGGTCGGTGGATGGCGATGGATGTCGCGGCCAAACTCTTTCTCAGCCTCGGGGTTGCGTTCTGGGTTGCGGGGCCTGCGCTGATCCAGCGGGCGCTTTATGGCCGGGCAGGCTTTATGGCGCTGGCGGCGACGGTGTTCGCCTACAACGTCAATTTCATGTGGGGGTTCTTAAACTACTATTTCGCGGCGGGGCTTTGCCTTGTGCTGTTCGGCTTGTGGATCAGCAGTGCGGGGTTGGCGCGCGCACCGCGGCTGTTGCTGTTCTGTGTTGCTACGCTGGTGCTTTATTTTTGCCATATCCTGTCGGCGGCTTTGTTTCTTCTGCTGATTGCAACCTATGAGGTGACGCGCCGCCCGGTTGGCTGGCGCATGCTGGTGCTGGAGCTGGCGGCGCTTGGTGTGCCGGTGGCGGTGTTGTTTCTGTTCAAGCCTGTTGGGGGCGGAGCCACAAAATTCAAATTGCTGGACACGCTGCTGGAGCGCTTTGCCAGCCTGAGCCAGTTGCATTTCGGGTTACCGGCCACGTTCACGCTGCTGGCGTTTGCTGTTTTGTTTGCGTTCGGGCTGTGGCGCGGGATTGTTCACATTCACCCCCGCTTGCGGCTGACGCTGATTGCGCTGGGGCTGTTGTCGCTGTTGGTGCCGGAAACGGCGATGGGCGGCTGGGGTTTGCATTTGCGCTTTCCGGCCGTTTTCGCCGTGCTGCTGTTTGCGGCCAGTTCAGTCGACCGGCCGCGACCGATACTGAGTTTGGCGATGCTTGCGTTGCTCGCTACGACGGCTGCGGGGCTTGCCAGCTATAGCCGTGCGTATAGCGCACAGGTTGCGGAGTTTCGCCAAAGCCTGCGGCTATTGCCGGAACAGAGCGGTTTGCTGACGGTTATCGCCGATGGCGCCGGGGGGCGATGGACGCCGATTTTTCTGTATTGGCATATCGCGGAATATTCCATCATGGACCGCGGCAGCTTTACCTCGCTGATGTTTGCGACGCCGGGCCAGCATGTCGTGGTGTTGAAGCCTGCGATTGCCGCGATTGCGGCAAACACAGCCAAAGAAGGCTCGCCGCCGAATTCGAAAGACCTTCTGCTGTTACAGGATGGCAAGCCCGCGCCTGAGCTTTGGGCCTATCTGTCAGACTATGGGTGTCACTATCGCCATGTGGCGCTGATGGAGGCCAGAGGACAGACCGCGCAGGTGCCGAGGAGCTTTAAGCTTCGCCATCGCGGTTCGTTTTTTGCGCTTTATGATGTGGCGCGGCCCGCCGCTTGTTCAGTGACATCGGCGATGCGGCCGTAATCCATTTTCAGCACGCGGTCGGCCCCTGCGAACCAGCGGTCGTCATGGGTGACGGCGATCACGGTTTTGCCGTCGGCTTTCAGGCGGGGCAGCAGTTCTGTGTAGAAATAGGCGCGGAATTGCGGGTCTTGATCGGCGGCGAATTCGTCGAAGACATAGATCTGGCGGTCGGCCAGACGGCTGACGGCATAGGCCAGGCGTTTGCGCTGGCCGGTGGAGAGGCTGACGGTGCTGAGCGCGCCATCCACAATGCTGGTTTTATGCGCGATGCCCAGTTCTTCGAGCAGGGTGTTGATTTTTGCCGGCTCAATGTCGCCCAGACCGTAGAGTTGGGTGAAGAGATGGAAATCACTGAACACGGCGGCGAACATTTCGCGGGCGGACTGGCGTTCGAGGTCACCGACGCGCTTTCCATTGACGAGGATTTCGCCTTGCGCGGGTGGGTAGAGGCCGGTGAGCAATTTGAGGAAGGTGGTTTTACCTGCGCCATTGCCACCGATGATAAACAGCGTTTCGCCGCGCGTGATGGTGAGATCGAGCGGGCCGACATCGAAGCCTTCTTCCGCCACCAGGCTGTCAAAGCGGAAATGGACATCGCGGAAGGACAGCGTTTCAAAATTGAGCGGCACAACCGCGTCACTGCCTGTTTCGGCGGCATCGCTGTCGAGATTGGCTTCGAGGCGGGCGATACTGCTGAGCG
>DATJDE010000515.1:0-4907 GCA_035497595.1 Rhizomicrobium sp.
ATTAAGTGTGTGAAGGCTTCGAACATCGGCACTTCGACAAACTGGCCTTCACCAGTTCTTTGCTTGTGGAACAGGGCGGCGAGCGTGGCATAGGCGCCATGCAGGCCCGCCACCTTATCGGCGATGAGAGACGGAATATAACGCGGGCGCGGATTGCCATCGACGCGGCTGAGCAATGTGGCAGCCCCCGACGTCGCCTGAATGACGTCATCATAGGCTTGCAGGTCGGAATAAGGGCCGCCGGAGCCGAAGCCGACGCAATGCACATAAATGATGTCCGGCTTCAAGGCGCGAACGGCGTCGTAGCCGAAGCCAAGTTTTTCAATCGCCGGACCGCGCACGTTATGAATAAAGACATCGGCGGTCTTCAGCAGGGCGCGCAGATCGTCCTTGGCGTCTTCGAGCTTCAGATCCAGAAGGACGGAGCGTTTGCCGCGATTGAGCGACAGGTGGCAGGGCCCCATCTGCCGCGTTTTGGCGGATTTTCCGGTGAAGCGCATCGTATCGCCGCCGGGCGGTTCGATCTTGATGACATCGGCACCAAGGTCGGCCAGCGTTTGCGTTGCGTAAGGACCGAACACGACAGTTGTCAGGTCAATGATCCGGACGTCTTCCAGCATTTTTGGCATGAGTTCCTCGAAAGTCAGGTTGGCGCTATCGGCGCGTTCACCGCTTGGATGCGCGCCGGATGAAGGTGGTGCGCGGGGCGCTGAATTCCTGCAGCCCCTCCAGCCCACCTTCACACCCAAGCCCGGATTGTTTCAGGCCCGCAAAGGGCGCGAGCGGCGAGAGGTAGTGGCAATCATTTATCCACACCGTTCCGGCTTCGAGCCGGTCTGCAACCGAAAGGGCGGCTGCTTCATCCGATGACCAGACGATAGCGCCAAGCCCGTATTCACAGGCATTGGCGCGGGTAATGGCCTCTTCGGTGGATTGGAATTTCAAGAGCGGCAGAACCGGGCCGAATTGTTCCTCGCGCACGGCGCGGCAACTATCCGGTGGGTTGTCGAGGAAGGTGAGGGGCAGGAAGGTGCCATCGGTCTGCGGCACGGTGCCAACTGTTTCACAGATGATGCCTTCGGCGCGTGCTTCGGCGATGAGGCGTTCCACATGTGCCTTTTGCGCAGGGTTCTGCATGGGGCCGAGTTGAACGCCGTCTTCCAGGCCATTGCCAATGCGCACGGTGGCCGCATAGGCGATCAGCGCGGATTTCAGGTCGTCGTAAATGTCCTGATGGATGTAGAGGCGCTTGGTGGCGATGCAAAACTGGCCATTGTTGCGGAAGGCGGCCCAGAAGATGCGCGGGGCCAATTTCTTTGGGTCAATATCGGGCAGAACGATCGCGGGGTCGTTGCCGCCGAGTTCCAGCGTGATCCGCTTCAACGTCGGGGCGCCGCTGGCCATGACGCGGCGGCCCGTCTGGGTTGAGCCGGTGAAAGTAATCTTGTCGATATCGGGGTGGGAGGTCATCCACGGCCCGAGCGCATCCCCGCCCGATATGACATTCAGAACGCCGGGGGGAAAATGCTCTTTCAACAATTCGCCAATACGCAAGGTGGTGAGCGGCGTGTAGGGAGATGGTTTCAGAACCACCGTGTTCCCTGCCAGAAGCGCCGGAGCAATTTTGAACATCGCCAATGCGACCGGGAAATTCCACGGTGAGATTGCGCCCACCACACCCAGCGGCACGCGCGTCGTCTGCCCAGTGCGCTGTGGGCCTTCGTCAAATGTATGGATGGGCTGCTCAAGGGTGGCTGTTCCCTGGCACCATTGCGCGCCGCTGAGAATATCCCCCATGGCGTCCGGTAGCGGTTTGCCCTGTTCACAGGTGAGGAGCGTTTTGAGCGTATCAAGATTCTCGGACAGCACCGTTGCGATGGCGGCAACCGCTTTCTGCCGCTCGGCATATGGCCGGGCGCGCCATTCGGGAAAGGCGGCGCGGGCAGCCTGCACGGCGGCGTCGAGCTGATCTTTCGAACAATCGGGCGCCGTGGCGAAAACGTCTCCGGTTGCCGGGTTGCGCACAGCGATCGTGGCTTCGCTCCCGATCAGTTGCCCCCCAATCAGCATGCGAACCGACAATGGTGTCGCCCTTGCGAGCATATCTGAAGTCATGGCCGAGGCTTTCTGTCTAATCTATTATTATTAGACTAATACCGTGCAAAATCCTGCCAATCCAGCATATTTTATCTGGGGGTGTTCCGTCAGCCGAGGGTGGGTGTGGTAATCAGTTTGCAGGATCGAAAATAATATATAATTATTACATATACTTATGAGAAACATGGAGTTTCCCGCCGGGCAGGTGCCTGGGATATCTATGCTCTTGCCTAAGCTATCTATATTAGATTATTTGATCCGGCTTGCCGCCGAATGAGGGCGCGTGGGCGCCCAACAGGGAGGACGCAGTGGCCGAGACGGCGCAAGACAAGCGGTTGGATTTTTATGAAGCCATGCAGCGTTGCGCGCTGTGGGAAATGCGGCTGCTTCAGATGGTTGAAGAGGGGCAGGTGTCCGGCTTTTATCATTCCGGCCGTGGGCAGGAAGGCGTGCAGGTTGGTGCCGTTCTGGCGCTGAAGCCGCAGGATTATCTGCTCTATGGCCATCGCGGCTGCGGCTATCAGATCACGCGCGGTGTTCCGCTCGACGCAATGTTCTCCGATTTTCTCGGCCATATCGAAGGCCCGACACGCGGTTTGGGCGCGGGGACCATCCATATCGCAAGCCCGGAGCTGGGCATTCTGGGCCAGGCGGGCGGCGTGGGCGGAACCTATGCTCTTGCTGTTGGTGCGGCGCTCTCCGCCCGGCAGCGCGGCACCGATCAGGTCGCGCTTTGCATGTTTGGTGAAGGCACCGCAAACCGCGGCACGTTTCATGAAGCGGCCAACGCGGCCGGCGTGTGGAAGCTGCCGGTGGTGTGGTTGTGCGAAAACAATGGCTGGGCGATTTCGGCCTCGTTCCGGGAAACAACCGCGGCCGAGCGCATTGCCGATCGCGCCATCGGCTACGGCATGCCCGGCATCGTGGTGGATGGGCAAGACCCCGTGGCTGTCAACGCGGCTGTTTCGGAAGCTGTGGAGCGCGCCAGAAATGGCGGCGGCCCGACATTGATCGAAGCGCTGACGGCGCGGCTGCGCGGACATTATGAAGGTGATGCGCAGCGCTATCGCGCAAAAGATGAAATCGAAACCCTAAAGCGCGAACGCGACCCGATTGTGCTTCTGGCCAATGTGCTGCTGGAGGAAAAGCTGGCGACGCAGGAAACGCTTGACGGCATCCAGGCGCGTGTCGCGCAGGAGGTCGATGCGGCGGCAAAGCGTGCGCTGCAGGGCACAAAGCCCACGCGCGACCGGATTTTCCAATATGTCTATGCCGAGGACCACACGCCATGAGCCGCGTCATCAAATATAACGTGGCCATCCGCGAAGCGCTTGCTGAAGAGATGGAGCGCGATTCCACCGTCTTCATGATGGGGGAAGATATTGGCGTTATGGGCGGCGTGTTCGGGATGACACGCGGCCTTTATGACAGGTTCGGCAAGCAGAGGGTGATCGACACTCCGATTTCGGAAACGATGATTGTGGGTGCTGGGGTAGGCGCAGCCCTTACCGGGTGTAGGCCGATTGTCGAATTGCAATATGCAGATTTCGTCGCCGTCGCGATGGACGAGATTTACAATCGTGCTGCCAAATGGCGCTATATGCATGGTGGCCGGCAGAACGTGCCGCTCACCATCATCGCCCCGGAAGGCGCGGTTGGCGGCGTTGGGCCTGAACATTCCCAATGCCCGGAAGCACTTTTCTGGTCCTGCGCCGGTCTGCATGTCGTCACTCCGGCAACACCGGCCGATGCAAAAGGCTTGCTGAAAAGCGCCATTCGCAGCAACGATCCGGTGCTGTTTCTGCCGCATAAAGGCCTCGCGGCCCTGCAAGGCGAGGTGCCGGATGGCGAATATTTTGTTCCGCTCGGCAAAGCAAACACAGTGCGCAAGGGCAAGCACCTGACCATCGTTGCGTGGTCGGCTATGCTGCACAAAGCGTTGAAGGCCGCCGATGTGCTTGCGGAAAAGGGCATCGAGGCCGAGGTCATCGACCCGCGTGGCATTCGCCCGTTCGATTTCGATGCGGTTGTGGAATCCGTCAGCCGGACAGGCAGGCTCGTGCTCGCGCATGAAGCCCCGGTGCGCGGCGGCCCGGGATCGGAAGTGGCCGCGGTGATCGCAGAGCGGGCGCTGCATTATCTCGAAGCGCCGATCATGCGCGTTGGCGCACCAGACATTCCGGTACCGCAGAGCGTTTACCTGGAACGCATGGTCGTGCCGCGCATGGAAGAAATATTGGCGGCCGCCGAAAAAATCTGCGCCGAGCTGGTTTAGATATTGGGAGACTGAAGTGTACGTCTTGAGATTGCAGCGCCTCGGCCAGACCATGGAAGAAGGCACGATTGTCGCGTGGCTGATTGAGGAAGGCGCCGTTTTCAATGTCGGCGATGAAATATATGAAGTCGCGACAGAAAAGGCGTCTGTTGTCGTGGAGGCGACGCGCGGTGGCCGCCTGTTGCGCCAGATCGCCAAAGCTGATGACCTTCTGCCGGTAGGCGGCATTCTTGCAGTCATTGCGGAAAACGACGAACAACCGGACAGCGCCGCTATCGACGCGCTGCTCGCGCAATCCGCAGCCACCATTGCAGAAGATGAGGCGCAAGAGGCACCCGTCGAACCCGCTGCGGAAGACTCGGCGCCCAAAAGCGAACCTGCCAAGGTCGCGGCGCTACCGGCGGCCCGGCGTCTGGCTGCTGAACTGGGCGTCGCACTGGATACGCTCAAAGGCACCGGGCCCGAAGGCTCTATCACCGTGGCGGATGTTCGCCGCGCAAGCGAGAGCGCTGCATCAAGCAGCGCTGATGGGGTC
>DATJDE010000516.1:0-10757 GCA_035497595.1 Rhizomicrobium sp.
ATCAATCGGGTAACGCAGAGCATCCTGACCACCAACGATCGTGACAACATCGTCCGTGCGCGATCCCGTGCTCCCCGGCACATGCGGACGATAGCCAAGCCTGCCTAAACCCCCATCTTCCGCTGCCAGCACAAAGGGAAGGCTGTTGCCATTGGGGGTGCCAAAGGCGCCTGCATCATAGAGCAAGCCCGGAAGGCAACCTTGGCTCATGCGCGCGCGGGCAGCCGTTTCAAGGTTCTGGAACGCACCAATCGAGTCCGGCCCCGGATCGTTGTGGCAAAGCTGTTTGCCGGTGCGGGAGCGATCATCCTTCTCATCGAAATGTTCCCAGACTGCCGTGCCGCGCAGCCAGCTTGTGGGCGCGAAGCCGAGTGTGCCGCGGCCTGACCATAGATTGCGGCCGTTGACGTTGTGTTCGGTGATGGTGTTGTAGTCATAGCCATCGCGCTTGGTCCATGCACCGGCGAGGCGGACGCCGAGTTTATCGCCCAGCACGGGAATGTTGAGCATACCTTCGAGGCGGCGGCCATTGTAATTGCCGACATCGACGGATGCCATTGCTTCATAGTGATCGGTCGGCTTGGCAGACACCACATTGACCACACCGCCGGTCGCGTTGCGGCCATAGAGCGTGCCTTGCGGCCCGCGCAGCACTTCGACTTGCGCAACGTCAAAGAATTCCTGCTCAAAGAAGTGATTGCGGATAAACGGTGTGTCGTTAAAGGCCACCGCCACGGCTGGATCGGTGGTGACGGAGATGGCCTGTGTGCCGATGCCGCGAATCTGGATGCTATAGCCGGAGAAATTGGTTTTGGTGAACGCCATGTTCGGCACAGATTTGATGAGGTCCGGGCCGCCCGCGATCTGTTGCGACGTGAGCTGTTCCTGGCTCAGCGCGGTGATGGCGATGGGCAGGGTTTGCACATCTGCGCCGCCGAGCTTAGACGACGTAACAGTGACCGTTTCCACGGTGCCGCGCGGCGCCTGTGTCGCCTGCGCAAGCTGAAGGGGCGAAACAGTGGCGGCGGATGTAGAATCATCGCGCACAATCCCGATCATCCCGGACGCGTGTCGCCGCATCACAAAGCCCGTTCCAGACAGAATACGGCTCAGCGCATCATCGGCCTTCAACTGACCTTGCGCGCCATGCGTTTTGACACCGCGCAGCTGCTCATTGGGATACATCAAGGTCACGCCGGATTGCTTGATATAGTCATCCAGCGCGGTTTTGAGATCACCGCCCGGCACACTAAATCCGCCCGCCAACGCCGGGGCTGCAAGCACCGCAACACAGGCGCACCCCAACAAAAAAGTCTTTAGCTGAAACGTCTTCATCATTCCCCCCTATTTGACCAAAAGGCGGCGGCTCAGCGCCCCCGCATTACCGTGAAATCAAAATCTCATGCCCGCGCCGCTCAACCCGCAGACCCAACACTTCCTGCGCGACATCGATAAAAGCGTTGGTGCCGGTGACAGGAACGGTCCCGCCAAACATCAACCGGCCCGCTGCGGCATCGGTGATCACCAGCTTGTCGTGGTTGTAGCGGTTCAACTCCGCTGCAGCCTGCGCAAGCGTGGCATCCCGAAACACCAGAACGCCCTGCCGCCAGGCGGTATCGGCGGCCAAAGCGGCTGTGGCGACACGCGTGACCGAAAGCTGGTTGGCCCGAGAAACCGCAACATCACCCGGATATAGTGTCGCCTGCCGCGCAGGCTTACCGCTCGCCGCCTGTTCCAGCCGCGCCGCGCCTTCCATCACCGCGACTTCCAGACGATCACTTTCGCGGCGAACAACGAATTTGGTGCCCAGATCAACCACACGGTCGTTTCCAGCAAGCACAACAAACGGGCGCGCCGCATTGTGCACGACATGAAAAAACGCCTCGCCCTTGTCGAGCCGCACTTTGCGTTCGCGCGTATCTTGCGAAATGCGAACCACCGTGTCGGTGTTCAGCTCGATCTGCGATCCATCATCCAGCGTCAGGGTTTCGCGCCCACCAACAGTAGTCGCATAGGTCACATAACCGGGCTGCATCAAATAGGCAGCACCTGTCCCTACCACTGCAAAAACCGCGCATGCCGCGACCATGCGCAAGACAATAGGCAGCACCCGCCTACGCGTCGGCACCTGCACATCTGCCTTTAGAGGGCGCAAAACAGTGAGCCGCTCAGCCCGCTCCCACGCGCCGCGAAGTCTCAAAAACTCAACGCGATGGTCCACCGACGCATTCAGCCATGCAGAAAACTGCGCTTCATCATCAGCCCCCCACGCCCCGCATGTGCGCTGCTCCAGCCACACCGCAGCCTGACGACAAATGTCATCAACATGGCCGACCGCGCCTTCGCGATATGTTTCGTCTTTCACGAAGGCCTCCTGAAATCTGCGCGCTCGCTGTAGAGCGTGTCCGCCAGCATCCACATGGCGCTGGCCAGATATTCCTTCACCGTATGTTCGCCGATCCCCATGCGCAGCGCGATTTGCGCGCGCGAAAGCCCTTCCACCCGCCGCAGCAGAAACGCTTCGCGGCACCGCGGCGCCAGCCGGTCAAGGGCTGCCTGCAACCGCCGCAACTCATCGCGGGCAATCACATTGCGGTCCGGCCCCGGTTCGTCATGGGCAACACCCAGCGCTTCCAGATCGGCCACCGCCTCGATGGAAACAATGTGCTCCTGCCGCGCGCGCGTGATCAGAAGGTTGCGGGCCGTCGTAAAAACAAACGCCTTGGCATGGTCGGGAATTTGCGTCCGCGCCGCCTCGTAAACCCGCACATACACATCGTGCAAAAGGTCACGCACATCGCTCGGGTTGCGCCAGTTGTGGTGGAGGTACTGCACTAGCATGGCCTCCAGCGGCAAAACCTTGCGCACGAACCATTCGTCCGCGTCGGATGCGGCTGTAGCATCCGGCATGTGCTCACCATGGCTTTCACGATCCGTCGCCAACCGTTAACCTCCCCTGGTGGCCAACCGGCCCCGAAGGGTTGAGTTTAGAACTACATGAACTGAGACTCGCCAGAGCCAAGGTTGGGGGGGATCGTTTTTGAAAGAAAAAAGGCCGCCCCAGCCAGGGGCGGCCACTGCATCTCCGCAGAAAACGAAAGGGCGGCGGATCGTTCCGCCGCCCTTTTCGTCACGCCGACAGTAGGTGGCCTATCCACCCAACCCGATACTGAGCTTGGCGAACGGCCCGTTAAACCCGGTCGTGGTGGTTTTGCGCGTATCGATACCAACATCCATGCCGCCAAAGAGAAAATCGGCCCGGTAGCCAAAACTCACCCTGGCATTGGGATAACGCACCGAGAGCCCGGCAAACGCGCCGAGATTGGGCACAACAACAGAGCGCGCGCGCGTGCTTTCGCCAGAGGTCGCGTAAAGCTGGTTGAACTGGAAGACCCGCGCCCGCGGATGGGTCAGATGCACTCCCTCGGTCGCATGCGCGGTATGCGCCTTTTGCCGCCCGAACAAGACCGCGCCATTAAGGCCCCAGTCGAAGGTTACCTGCGCGCCGTCCTTATTGCCCAGAAGCGCCGCCGAGGCATTCCAGGACAGAGAGGGGCCAATGGCGCGGAAGTTGCGCTGTTGCTCGCCAGTGAGCTCATATTGGAAATAATTGTGATATTGGTTCTGATTGCCGAGCTGGGGCCGGGCAATGGCTTTGACATCCGACTTGAGTGAGAGCTGCGCAAAGCGCACGCCCGCGCTGATATTCGAGTTTCCATCGCGCCCGAACACGCCAAGCCCCACATCCTTGCCCACCTGAAAATCGAGGAACATGTGGCTTTGCTCGGTGTTTACCCGCTCATCGCCAAATTCCGCAACATTCAGCGGCAATTTTACTTTTGAGAGGGGAAGGACGACATATTTGTAAGCCGTTGGCCCTTGTTCATGGGCATGTCTGTTGTGCTGTGCGCGGCCGTAGCGAATGGCCGCCGAGAATGTCCAATCCGACGCTTCCGGCTGGAAAAACATTTTGCCTTCCAACCCAAACGCACGGCGCACCGGGCGCTGCTCTTTGGCAAACAGCGCAGGATCATAAGAATCGCCTGGCGGTAAAAAGAATGTGCCGCCTTCCGTCGCGCCTTTGGGCTCAAAGGACATGAACGGGGCGATGAAGGGCTGGCTCATGCCCTGTAACATTTCCATCTGCCCACCAAGTTCAACCCAGACGGTGGGGCGTGTGTCCTCCTCGGCCTTTGCGACGGTGGCTGAGGCGATATAGGCCGTGAGCGCCAGCGCCGATACTGTGGCCAGCAAGTGTCTGGCGGTTAAGGCGCGGCGTTCGCAAGTCGTGATCAATTCGCTCATTGTTGGTTTCCCCCCTTATGCATGTTTGTCATTCCCGGCCGAGCGATGCGTGCGCATCGCGAGGGGAAGGGAACCCAGGTATGAGATTGCGTTTGGTGTTGGTTCCGACGCCGATGCTGAAACTTCCTCGCTCCGCTCGCCGGGAATGACAGGTAAATTTGGTTGAGAGCAGTGTTCATCGCGCTCACCAATTCTTCGTAACGCGCACGCCATAAAGGCGCGGGTCGGTGATGAAGACGTTGGTGGTCAAGCCGGTGTCATCGCTGTTGAGGAAAGCGCCGGTGACAGAGGTGGTGTCGAGCACGTTCTTCACATAACCCATCACCTGCCAACCATCCTGGCTGGTGAGGATGAGCGCGAGATTGACATTGGTGTAACCGCGAATGCGATCATACGGCCTGTCGTTGAAAATGCGCGCCCAGGAATAATCCTGCCAGTAATAATCGCCGCGCAGCGTGCCCGCCCAATTATCCGTCAGCGGCATGCTGTATTCAGCAGAGAAGGACGCCGTGAGCGGCGGGGCATTTGGCAATTCGTTGCCAGCCAGATCTTTGGCAAACCCCGCGCCGCCATTGGGTGCGGAGGCCGGATCGTAACCATCGAACTGCATGGGAACACTGCCCGGCCCCGTAAAGCTGAAGGGATAGCCACCGGTCGTGGTTAGGAGACCGCTTGTGACCGAATAATAGGGCTGCCCCGGTACAAGTTTTTTCGCAGGATCGGCAGCGCCCTCCCAGGCGGGGTAATAATGCGCCAGCGTCACAGGATCGAGATTCTCGAAATAGGCGTTGCCGCAGGCCGATACCGCCGGATTACCCTGCCCAGCCTGCCAATATTTCAGCAACATCGCCTTCACCACTTCCTTCGGGAAGATGCAGTTGGACGGCAGCGTGACGAAGGGCTTGTAGACCATCCAGTCGCTGTGGCCCGCTGTGCGATCCATCAAGTCGATGGATTGCGCCCCCTTGGCGGCGCGGGTTTTTTCATACCCACCGGCAAAGCGGAAGCGCAGACCGGGCATCGGTTCATAGGTCGCCTCGATCTCAGCGCCTTTCACCGTGGCGTCGAAGTTGCGGTTGATGGAGGTGCGGTCGATGATCTCCGAAATCTGATAGCCCTTGTAGTCGTAATAGAAGACGTTGCCGTTGATGGTCAGCGCGCCATCCAGCATCGTGTTCTTGGTACCGAGTTCAAAGGCGTGGATATATTCCGGCTCGAAGGTCAGCGGATGAACGGGCACGCCGGTCTGCACCTTCCCGCCATAGGAGTAGAGCACCGCGCCGGGCGGGTTAGCACCGCCCGCTTTGTAACCGCGTGCGTAAGAGGCATAGACCAACGTCTGGTCGGTGAAATCGAGATCCGGCGTCCAGTTGGCGGCGAAGCGGCCAGTGAACTTCTTCCAGGTCTGATCGACCGGCCCCATATCCGCATAGCCATAGCCGTTGGACAGAAGCTCGCTGGGGATCAGGGTAAAATGCTTCTGATCATCGGTCCAGCGCAGGCCGCCGGTCAGTTTGATGTCTTGGGCGATTTGATAATAGGCCTCACCAAACGCCGCATAGGAATTGAGCGTGTAAGGGTTTGTGCTGAGGAAGTAGTTATGCCCCTGCGCGTTGACGCTGTTCAGCGGATTGGGATCGATATAGTAGCAGCTGGATGTTGGCTGCCCCGCGCCGTTCGCAGGATTGTTGTATTGGTAGCCAATAGCGCTGCCAGGCAGCGTACAGCCGCCTGAGGCCAGCGCGTCGGAGTTATCTGTGACGCCGGGTATCCAGGGCGAGGAATTTCTCACGGCTGTAGTCAGCCCCGAATAAGCCGTAAACATTGTCAGCGTGTTGGCGAAAACGAAATAATCTTCTTTCGTTTCGTAATGCATATAATTGCCGCCGACACTGAAGTTCAACGGACCAGAGAATTTGGAGGCAAGACGGATTTCCTGATTAAACTGCCATGCATTTTCGCGCGAAATATCCTGCGCGACGAGGCGACTGCTACAACCGAGCTGTGGATCGCAGAATTCGCCATCTGCGTTGATCATTGTGTCTCCGCGCAGCCCATAGTTGGTGACTGGCTGGAACATTCCGGGCGCGGTGTTGAAGCGGTTAAAATCCTGCGTGGACCACAGAAAGTCTTGGTTATATCCGGTCTGCGCTGTGACCGTGAGGCTTGGCGTGACGTTGACGTTTACGTCCAATTCGATCGTGTCGTTCTTCGACCGGTAATGCGGATCTATTGTGGTTTCGATGGAGCGCAGATCAGTGGATTGGCGCGCGTTGACGTAAGGATTTTTGACAGACATGCCGCCGCTCACCCAGCCAGCCACCACATAGGGAAGGGCAAAGCCGTTGGGGACGCCAAAGGATTCATCGGCATAGAGCGACGCGGGCAAACAACCCTGACTTAAATACCCAGTGGTGATCTTGAACGCCTGCCCTACCGCGTTGCTGCCAGGCTGCGGGTCGGGCACGCTCAAGCCCAGCACATTGTTCACACCGGGATCGGTTTTGCAGAGCTGTTTGGATGTGCGCATCCGGTCATCATTCTCGGAGAAATGTTCCCAGAGAAGATAGGCTTGCACAGTTTCCGTCGGCTTCCAGCCGATGGTGACGCGGCTTGACCAGAGGTTGCGCCCATCGACCTGATTTCCGGTGAGGCTGTTGGTGGTGTAGCCGCTGCGCTTGGTCCACTCACCAGCGATGCGGATGGCAAGGCTGTCATCAACCAGCGGCAGGTTGACCATGCCTTCGAAGCGCCGGTTCTTGTAATTGCCGATATCGCCCGAAAGCTTGGCCTCGAACTGATCGGTCGGGCGCGCCGTAACAAGATTGACCACGCCTGCCGTCGCGTTGCGCCCATAAAGTGTGCCTTGCGGGCCGCGCAACACCTGCGCCTGACTAAGATCGTAGAACTCCTGTTCGAAGAAATGATTGCGGATGAAGGGTTGATCGTTCAGCGCAACCGCCACCGCCGGATCGGTGGTCACGGAAATGGCCTGCGTGCCGATGCCGCGAATCTGAATGCTGTAGCCGGTGAAATTTGTTTTGGTGAAGGTGAGGTTTGGCACCTGCTTCACCAGATCGGGGCCGCCCGCGGTCTGGGTCGCGGTGAGCTGCTCCTGACTTAAAGCCGTGATGGCAATCGGAATGCTTTGCACATCGCCCCCGCCCAACTTGGACGAGGTGACGGTGACGGTTTCCACACTGGAGCGCGGCGGCGGGGCTGCCTGCGCAAATTGCAGGGTGAAATCGCTCTGCACCGTACTGGATGATTGCTCATCGCGCGCTATGCCGAGCTTGCCGGAACGGTGACGATGAACAACAAAGCCCGTGCCGGAAAGAATGCGCGAGAGCGCCGCGTCATCGGATAAATTGCCCGTCGCGCCCTTGGTCTTGATGCCCTTCACAGCCTCGTCGGAAACAATAAGCCCCACGCCTGTTTGCATCGAATAGGCCGTCAACGCAGATTCCAGGCTACCGCCGGGAACGGCAAAATCGCGCGCCGAAACCTCGCCTGCAAGCGCGATCACACATACCGATCCCATCAGCGCCGCTTTTATAAAACCTGTTCTGATCATCTCACCCCCTCTTGCGGCGCATGCTATGGCCGCGTTCTAAATTCCCCAGTCGGCCTTTGCGGCCGACATGCCCGTTTACTTCGTAAGCACGATGGCGCCAGCGCGCCGCTCGATGCGTAAATGCAGAAGATATTGCGCGATCTCGGCAAAAGACTCCGGATCTTCAGACGGGAATGTCCCGCCAATTTTCAAAGCGGCCACGGCATCGTCGCCAATGACAATCTTGTTCGGGTTGTAGCGGTTGAATTCAGCCGCGGCGTCGGCCAGCGTGGTATGTTGAAACACAATCACGCCGCGCCGCCAGCCAAGCTGGTTGCTCAAATCCTGCGTTGTCTTGCGCACCTTGGTGATGTCGCGCGCCGTCGCAACCACCTCATCGCCAGGCACGAGCATGACGGACCGCGGCCCGCTGTCATCACCAGAATCGACACGCGCGCGGCCCTCCACAAGCACCACATTGAGGTGGTCTGCCTTGCTGCGCACCAGAAATTTCGTGCCAAGATCAACAACCCGGTGCCCGCCCGCCGTAACAATAAACGGCCGCGCGGCATCATGCTTGATCTGGAAATAGGCTTCCCCTCTGTCCAGCGTCACGCGGCGCACATCACTGCCAATGCGCAAGACAGAATCGGTGTTGAGATCAATGCGCGACCCATCGGCCAGCATGATCGTCTGCCGCCCGCCAACCGGCGTGGTATAGACCGTCTCTTTGGGCTCGGAAAAAAACAGCGCCCCGCCGCCCACAACCGCAATCACAATCACCGCTGCCGCGATATGAAACAGCCGCCCCAACACGCTGCGCTCCACATGCGGCGCCCGCAACGCGACCAGCCGTTCGGTCCGGCTATAGCCCGCCATCAGCCGGATAAAGGCAACTTCATGGGCGGTCGATTGCCCGATCCAGGCATCAAGTTCGGCCTGGTCAGATGGCGACCAATCCCAAAACTGCCGCCGCTGGAGCCAAAGGGCGGCTTGCGCCTCGGCGTCCGCAGCCCCGCCACTTTGTGCGGAAGTCTGGTCCGGCGCGCTCATGGCTGGCCTTTGCGTTGAACGTCATGGCCGTAAATCTCGTCGACCAAAGCGCGAATGCCGTTGGCAAGATGCTCCGAGACCGTTGCGTCGCTGACACCCATGCGCACCGCAATCGCGCGGCCCGGCAGCCCCTCGATCCGGCCAAGAATAACCGCTTCGCGGCACCGCGGCGGCAACCTGTCGAGCGCCGCACGCAAGCGGCGCAAATCATCGCGGGCGATGGCAGCATGTTCGGGGCTGGGCAAATCCGCAGCAATACTGAGCGTTTCCAGATCAGGCACAGCTTCGATCGAAACAACATGATCGCGCCGAACCCGATTGATCAAAAGGTTCCGGGCCGTCTGAAACACGAACGCTTTAGGATGCGTCGGGATCTGTTTGCGCGCCGCATCATAGACCTGCACATAAACGTCCTGCCTCAGATCGGCGATTTCATGCGGATTGCGCCAGTTCTGCTGCAGAAAGTGCATGAGCGCCGCCTCCAGCGGCAAAATTTCACGCACAAACCAGTCCACGAGCGCGGAAGCCGTCATCGTGGCCTCCGGGCGGCGCAAATCAGAACGTGTGCGGTCGGTATCAGGTATTTGAGCCATCCCCCCGCCACTCGAGGGTTGTTCGAAGTGGGTACATCAATAGGACAATCGGCCCCCCGCAGATTTAGGGTGAGGGGCACAAATAAAATTCCCTGCGCGTGTCGCCCATAAACATAAAGCGCGCCCTGCCCACAGTGCTGCCCGCAAGACGCGCGCGCGAAAGGCTTCAACTCCAGCCCCCAGCCTCGCAAGCGCGCACCTAAGAGTTAAGCGCTTGATTTCACTGTATTTGAAAGCGTTTTTGCAAACACATCCAAACAGCCTTGCGTGCACCGGCAAGCGCGGTGGAGCACACGCCGTCGCTGCCGTTCAGCCATTATGGCATGAACGGTTTCAGCACGACGACGGCCATCATTGGCCGCTCAATCATCTATGCGTTATTTCACAAGGACCGGCTGCGTACGGCTCCACGCTGCCTTTGCCATCCAGCGGCGATATTTGCGCGTCAGGCGCGCGGTCCTCAGTTGGCCAAGCAACAGCGCCATCAACGGTGACACGGTCGGAGCCGGTGGCCTGCCTTGGCTCAGGCGGCGTAATTGGTGTTTCACCACCGCCATGACAGCAAGCGAAGCAACAGCCTTGTTCTTCCAGCGAATGGGCGCAATGTCCGGCCTGGGATCGCCGCCCGCTTTCCAGAGATTCGGCAGCTCCGGCTGCAGCGCCAGCGCGGTGCCAATACCGGCAACGGCGACCCCACTTTCCAACACTTGCTGAACAACGCCGATGCGGCGGATACCGCCCGTCACCATCACCGGCATCTGCGCGACCGTTGCGATATCGCTGGCGAATGCGAGAAAATAGGCTTCACGCGCCAAAGTCCGGCCATCGCGGGCGCTGCCTTGCATGGCCGGTGCTTCGTAACTGCCGCCTGAGAGTTCAACCAGATCGACATGAAGGGCGCCCAGCAGCACGACAACGCGCTTTGCTTCGTCGGCCTCAAAGCCGCCACGCTGAAAATCGGCAAAGTTCAACTTTACCGCGACGCAGAATGTGGGTGACACCGCGCACCGCACCGCCTTCACCGTCTCAAGCAGAATCCGTGCGCGGTTCTCGAGCGCACCACCCCAGCGATCCTCCCGCCGATTGGTCAGTGGCGACAGAAACTGGCTGAGCAGATAGCCATGCGCGGCGTGGATCTGAACACCGGCAAAGCCCGCCTGTTCGGCAATCCGCGCGGCATCGGCAAAGCGGCCGATAACCTCGTGGATCTCCTGCTCCGTCATTGCCTTGGGTGTGGCAAACATCTTCGAGAA
>DATJDE010000517.1:0-3315 GCA_035497595.1 Rhizomicrobium sp.
CGCCAGGGTGGAAGGCACTGTGGGTTCGCCCCGCGTGCGGGCCGCTTCCACTTCACGCATCCGCGCCTGTAAGGCCGCGTTGCCCGGCTCCAGCGTCAGGGCAAAGCGGCCGTTGCTCAATGTGTATTCATGGCCGCAATAAATTTTGGTGGCGTCGCTCAGGGTCATCAACTTTGACAGGCTGGCCCACATCATCGGCGGGTCGCCTTCGAACAGGCGGCCGCAGCCCATGGCGAACAGGGTATCGCCGGTGAAGGCCATGTCGCCAAAGACAAACGCGATGGCGCCGCTTGTATGGGCAGGCACTTCCAGAATGCGGCCCTGATGGGGGCCAAACTGAAAGGGGGCGGCCTCACTCACCCCTTGGTCGATTCCGGGAATCCGTGCTGCATCCTTGGCGGGACCGACAACGGTTGCGCCAAACTCGGCCTTTAGCACCTCATTGCCGCCCGTATGGTCCCAATGGTGATGGGTATTGAGGATATGGGTGAGGGTGAGCCCGGCTTTGGCCAGCGCCTGGCGCACCGGGGCAGGTTCTGACGGGTCCACGACTGCGCAGAGCCCTGCTTCAGCATCGGTAAGCAGATAGGCATAATTGTCCGTCAGGCAGGGAACCAGGGTGACATGGAGGGACATCGCGGAACTCCTTTTCAGCCATCTTAACAACCCCCTGACCGGCAGTGTATTGCCAACATCGACCAGGCTCGGGGCTCATGTATCAGGACGCGCGAAAACTTGCCGATTTCTACGAAAGCCCGATGGGGCTGGTGGTGCGGCGCTTGATTCATCGCCGTCTGCGGCAGATGTCGCCGGCGCGTCACCCGGTCAATGTGCTGGGGTTCGGTTTTGCCGTGCCTTATTTGCGCCCGCTGCTGACCGAAGCCCAGCGCGTGGTTGCGTTCATGCCTGCCCAGCAGGGTGTCGTCGCCTGGCCCGCCGGGCGCTCGCTTTGCGCCATGGGCGAGGTCGAGGCGCTGCCTTTTGCCGATGAAACCTTCGATATGGTCATCATGGTGCATGGGCTGGAGGCGGTTGACGCGGCCGGGCCGCTGATGCGCCAGATCTGGCGTGTGATGGCCCCGGAAGGGCGGCTGCTGCTGGTGGTGCCCAACCGCGCCAGCCTGTGGGCGCAATCGGAAGACTCTCCTTTCGCCAATGGCCGGCCCTATTTGCGGGGGCAGCTCGATGCGCTGCTGCGGGACTCCATGTTCACGCCGCAACGCTGGGAGCGTGCGCTGTATTTTCCACCGCTCAAATCCCGCCGCCTGATCGGAACCGGACAGGGCTGGGAACGCATGGGGCAAATGTTGTGGCCGCGTTTTGCCGGTGTGCATTTGGTCGACTCGTCCAAATCGCTGTTCGCAGGCACGCGTCTTCTGGTGCGCGATCAAAAGGGGCTGCTGGTTCGCGCCTGACCCGGAGTGTTTCATTGGTCGATATGGCGCTAGATGCAACGCAGTGGCTGTATGCATGGCGGCATTGCGCTGTGCGCACGCCTTGCAAAAAATATGCATGGCTTGGTTTCTGGCCCGTCCGTGACGCATGCGTAATATGCTGTGTCGTGCGTGCCTCTTTCCAGTCCGGGAAACGCGCCTATGTCCTGTGCGTCGGCAACGGTGCCGACATCGCATCCCACGGAGGGACATCATGGCATTTTCCAAACGCGCAACCGTCACGGTCTTGGCTGCGAGCCTCGGCATCTTCACCACTGGCGCCTTCGCGCAAGAGCCTGCCACCTCGCTTAATTGCCTGAAGATGTCGAAGCAGGTGAAAGACGCAATGGCACACCAGACACCGGGGCCTGCCGTCGACGCCGCGGCAAACGAACACAAAGTCGGCACAACCTATTGCACCAAAGGCTTCTACAAGGCGGGTATTGCGCGGTACGAAGCGGCCCTGAAACTCATGGGCGGTAGCTCGACGGCTTCATCGAGCGGACATTCGTCCAGCTGATATCAGCGTGTGGGCGCGTGTCTGGAGCGCAGGAAGAAGATCGCGCCCTCCGCCATCAGGTTCGGCCCCCAGGCCTGGGCGTGCATCGCTTCGGTATGGCCGTCTTCATGCAGCGCCAGCGCGCTTTGCACCACGCCGCCCGCTTCTTCTGTGAGCGCCACGAAATCGGCGATGGTGCACAGATGGATGTTGGGCGTTTCATGCCAGCTATAGCCCAGCGTCTTGGTCTGCGGCATGCGCCCGTTGACCAGCAAAGACAGCCGTATCCGCCAATGCCCGAAATTGGGAAAGGAGACGGCGGTCAATTTTCCGATACGCAGCAGTTGCGACAGCACGGTCTTGGGCGAGCGCGTGGCCTGAATGGTCTGGCTTAAAATCGCCACGTCGAAAATCTGCGCCGGATAATAGCCCAGATCGGTATCGGCATCGCCCTGCACCACTGAAAGGCCGCGCGCCACGCAGGCATTCACATTCTGCTGCGAAAGCTCGACGCCGCGGCCATCGACATTCTTGGTCTCTGCCAGATGTTCGAGCAACGCACCATCGCCGCACCCGACATCGAGCACGCGCGTGCCCGGTGCAATCGCCTCCGCAATGGCGACGAGATCGGGCCTGAGCGCGCTCATTCGAGCCCCAGGTTTGCTGCGACAGACGACAGAAAACCGCGCACGGTGGCAAACATTTCCGGCTCTTCCAGCAGAAAAGCATCGTGGCCGCGGTCGGTTTCGATTTCCACAAAGCTGACATTGGCCGCTGCCGCATTCAGCGCACGGGCCACCTGCTTGTTACCCTCTGGCGGAAACAGCCAGTCGCTGCTGAACGAGATGATGCAGAACCGTGTCGCCGTGCCACGAAAGGCTTCGGCCAGCACACCGCCATAGTCGGCGGCCAGATCGAAATAATCCATCGCGCGGGTGATGTAGAGATAGGAGTTGGCATCGAACCGGTCGACAAAGGTCATGCCCTGATGGTGCAGATAGGATTCGATCTGGAAATCGGGACCGAAGCCGAAGGAGATCGCATTACGATCCTGCAGATTGCGCCCGAATTTGCGCTGCAAAGCGGGCTGCGAAAGATAGGTGATGTGTGCCGCCATGCGCGCCACGGCCAGCCCCTTGGAGGGCTGGGTATCCATCAGCTGATAGGCGCCGCCCCGCCAATCCGGATCGGCCATGATGGCCTGACGCCCGACCTCGTGAAAGGCGATGTTCTGCGCCGAATGATTGGCGGCTGTCGCCATCGGCATCGCGGAGACGACGCGGTCAGGGTAGCTCGCTGCCCATTGCAGCACCTGCATTCCCCCCATAGAGCCGCCGACGACGCAGAGCAGTTTGTCGATGCCCAGCGCATCGATCAGCATGG
>DATJDE010000518.1:0-5347 GCA_035497595.1 Rhizomicrobium sp.
GATCGTCGCGGTCGCGCCTTTCCGCCATATGGTGCCCCCGGGTGGCTGGCCGATGTCGGTGGCCATGAGCAATTGCGGTTAAGCGGGATGGGTGACGGACCTGCGCGGCTATCGCTACGATTCCATCGACCCCGAGACCACCCAACAACCCCAGCTCATTCCATGAAGGCCGATCGCGCCAGTTGATCATTGAGATCGAACGGTGAGAAAGCATAAAATGCAAATGATTCAATAAGTGCTGGGGTCCCACCTATGACGTGATTGCGCGAGTCGCCGATGCTTGTGGTTTCTATATCACCTTTGCCGCAAGACAGCTGCCTCTTCACATGTCTACCCGACGCGAGGCGGCTGTGAGGGCCGCGCATCATATGAAGCCCTTTGTTGACCGCGTGGCGGCAGTGCCTTGATGAAGACAACCCGACTATAAGCCTACCGTTTCAATGCCGATGCCTGTGGTGCAAATCCGGATAGTGTGGATGTGCATGGGTCAAGGGTGGGTGCCGGTGCCAATGCGTATGTGGCTCGCCCTTGGGATCGTCGGTGGCGTGTGAATGCTGGTGGTGTTCGTCGTGGACATGTCGGTGTTCATGTTTCAAGGCATCGTGCGTGTGCTCGTGCTGGTGGACTTCGGTCAGATGGAAATAAACTCCAACGCCCATCAGCAGTGCCGCAATCAGAAGCTGCGCCGTGAGGGGCTCGTGGAACATCGCGATTGCGATCGCCGCTCCCATAAACGACGCGGTCGAGAAGTAGGCGCTTGTGCGGGCTGTCCCCCCCAGATGGCGAAGACCAAGCACAAACAGGACGAGGCTGACGCCATAGCCTAGGAACCCGATCGATCCGGCGGCACCAAGTATTGCCCAGCTCACAGGCTTTGCGCCTATCCAGAACGAAATGGCGACATTCACAGTGCCAGCAACCAACCCCTTGACCATCGCAATCTGGACAGGGCTCGAACCGCTGATCTTACGGGTCAAATTGTTGTCGATGCCCCACGCAACGCACGCTCCGGCAATCGCCAGAGCGCCAAATCCGAACCCGGCAGCGCCTGCCTGCCATGACAGCAAGATCGCTCCGGCAAGAATGGCGAATGCACCGATCAACAGACGTCTGTCGACATTCTCGCGAAACACGATCCAGGCAATCGCCATGGTTGCGAGACCTTCGAGATTCAGCAGGAGAGCGGCTGTTGAGGCTTTTGTGACGGCAAGGCCGGTCATGAGCAGGACTGGCCCTACCAAGCCACCGGAGACGGTCGCCAGAGCCAGCCATTTCAAATCTGCCCGCCGCAATGGCGCTTCGGGAGATCGTCCGCGAAAGAGCCGACGGAAAAGTTCGAGCGCCGCCAGCCCCAGTCCGGATCCTAAATAAAGAAGGCCAGCCAGCAACCATGGGCCTAGTTCGTTCAGTAGCGGCTTGGCAAGCGGGACGCTCGCCCCAAACAGAAGTGCAGACGCGAGCGCTAAAGGGGCGCCTCGCCATGCAATATGGGAACGGTCAAGCATGGAATTGCTCATTGCGCGCCGCCCACACTATCACGGCGTGGCCCGCCTGAACGCCCCTGGCGGCGCCTCCCACCCAAAGCGTCGCCAGTTAGACGAGAGGCTGGCTTAACGTCAGGGTTTAGTGAAGCCCAGATGCAGGGTGATCTTGTCACCGGCCTTGACGCTTGTCAGAGATGATGGTGGGAAATGAACCTTGAGCTTCATCCCTTCGGCGTCGACATCCACAATACCGCTTGTGGCGTCGATTGCGCTGACGGTTGCCGGCATTTTGTGCATGCCCATCGTCTTGTGCATGCTCATGTCTTGCATGCTGTGCATGTCCGACATGCCGTTCATGCCTTGATCGGCCGCAAAAACCGGCGTTCCGCCGATCATCAAGGCCGATACAGTTACCAGTGCCGCAAAGGTTTTCATGGCTTTCTCCTTTATGGGGCGGAATTGCCCCTTCTGATTGGCAACCATTTGCTCCGGGATCTCTAATCTTTGTGATGTCCGGACTCTTCACCGTGCATGTGCATTTCCTTCATCATCTCGTCATGATCTTCCGGCGCGCTCTTCACGGCCGCCGCGTATTGAGCCGGGGAAAGTGTGGGCAGCTTGTGCAGAAAGGCGACCATATCCCAGATCAGCGTATCGTTGTGGGTTAGCCCCCAGGCCGGCATCGCGGTCAGCTTGATGCCGTGCTTTATAACCCAGAACTGTTCTGCCGGGGTCAAATCGGTACCGCGGCTCAGTTCGGGCGCCTTGGGGTAGAGGCCCTGGCTTATCTCCGTGCGTTCCATGCCGGGGGCCAAGTGGCAGCCGCTGCACATTTCGTTGTAAAGCCCTGCGCCTGCCGCGATACGCCTTGGATCGGAAAGGTTGGACGGCACGGAAATTCCCTGCGCACGCACTTCGATCGAACGTTCGCGTATGGTGTTGAGCAGCCTATAAACCGGCCCGGTATGGGGTGCGTCCGCCGCGATATTGTAGGCCCCGGCGTAGATGAACCCTCCCGCACCGATAATTGCCACGATGCCGGCACCGATGGCGGTTGCAATGAGCCGGCTTGTGGTAATCCAAAGATGCGATTTGGCCATGTCGTGAATCCTGTGCGTGCCACCGGATCAGATACGCAGTGACTTGGCCTATCCCTCCCAAAGTTGTGGGGCATGGATCGGGATGGGCTAACATAACGTAGAGGGACGCTCCTTTGCTGGCGAGAGGGATAGGACGGGCCGTGCGTACATTGTCGTAAGTTTTGAGGTATCGAACATGCTCAACCATGATATCCAGAAATTGTTGGACCGCGATCAATAGGTTGATCTGGCTCAACTCGAAGCCGACCTCTGGCGGCGGGAGGAAGGCATCTGCGCCACTCAGGGGGCTAATCGCAGGCTCGCATCCTAGCAGGGATTGGTTTCGAACACCATAATCTATGCCTTCTCGCCGAGGTGGCCGACGTGATCGAAGAAGCGTTGTCTGAGGTCTGTTCGCTCGTACGCATAGCGTTTGTTCTAATGCTGCGAACCTATACGAGAGGCATTAGGACCACGCACAATGCGGACTTCCCAACGTCTGAGAAGGGGGGCAAGCGGACATTGGAAACACCGTGGCGCTGCGCATCCTAATCTAAGACTGCGAGACCTCGCCTATCCTTCAATCGACCCGGATAGCCATTGACGTTATGCTCGCATCCGTTCGGAGTCGGGGTGGCGGAGGTTCGCATGCGTTGGATTTGGATGGTGGCGGTGGCCATATTTTCCATTTGCCTTGCCTCAACCCCTGCATTCGCGCAGCGCGCAGGCGGCCTCATTTCCGCCGAGCCTGTGGTAGAAACGCCCGGCGGAATGCAGGCGTGGCGCATCGCATACTGGACGACGAACGCTCAGGGCAAACCGATCCGCGTCACCGGCATGGTGGCCGCGCCCCGCGAGGCCATTCCTCCGAAGCCGCGCGACGTGCTGGCCTGGACCCACGGCACCTCCGGTGTCGCGACGCGCTGCGCGCCATCGCGCAGCCCCAGCTTCTGGACGCACTCGCCGGGGTTGGACGGCATCCGCCAAGGCTATGTCGTGGTGGCCCCCGACTATCCCGGCTTGGGCAGCGAGGGCGTGCATCCCTATCTTGTCGGACAGGATACTGCGCGCTCGGTGCTCGATGCCATCCGCGCCGCGAGGTCAATCGCGGGCGCAGCGGCGGGCAGCCGCTTCGCCGTCTGGGGCGAGTCCCAGGGCGGCCATGCCGCGCTGTGGACCGGGCAGATTGCGTCTACCTACGCGCCCGACCTGCAACTGGTCGGAGTAGCGGCAGCGGCGCCGACGACCGATCTGGTCCAGAACTTGCGGATGGTGCCGAACAAGACAGTCGGGGCGCTGATCACCGCCTTCATCGGCTACAGCTGGGCCAACCATTATGGCGCGCCTTTGTCGACGCTTGGCGGGGCGCAGACGCGGGGCATCATCACCCGGCTGGCGCAGAATAATTGCGTCGAGCCGGGAAAGAAACCGGGTCTCAGCACCATGGTGGGGATCTTCACGCTGCAAAGCCGGCTCAAGAACAAGGATTTTGGAACGATCCAGCCATGGGCGCGATTGGCGCGGGCGAACAGCCCGACAACCACTTCGTTCGGCGTGCCACTCCTTATCGCGCAGAATCCTAAGGATGATCTGATCGCGGCCAGCGTGACGAGCGCCTATGCAAAGGCGCTGTGCCGCTCGGGCGCGCGGGTGCGCTACGTCTCGATCACCGGAGAGGGACATGCGACCAGCGCCAAGGACTCGTCGAGCGAAACGCTCGCCTGGATTGCGGAGCGTTTTGTCGGCCATCGCGCGCCGAGCGATTGCGGGAGCATTTGAGGCTCCGCAATTAAAGGCCCGCTTGGGGGCGAAAGCGGTCAAAAGATATCGGCCACAATGCGGACGTTGAACTTCCGGAAACGCCAGCTGATTGGCGGAGTTTTCGTACAGCCTGGGGGAGCCCACAGATGGGGGGCGGCGACCTTGGCGCTGGCCCCCTCCGGTCCGCGTTGATGATAAGGTCGTTGCAAGACTCTGGGGGAAGTAATGGAAGTCTACTGCAGGGGAACGAATGAGTTCGCCTTCGCCCGTAAACACGCAATCCGCCAACCTACCGGCCGTGAGCGATCAGAACGGGCAGCAGCACAAGCTCGACTTTACCCGCCAGCAGAACACGAACGGGATTTACAATCCACATGGGCTGGTGAGCCCGGCATCGCCTTACGAACTTTTGGCGGGGACGGTTATCTCCGGAATCCTGATAACCGGCATCAACTCCGATCTGCCCGGCTTCGCAATCGCGCAAATCACGCAGAACTTATACGATCTTTCCGGCTCGATTTTGCTTGTTCCTCAAGGCTCAAGATTGTTGGGGAAGGTCGATTCCGTCGTGGCGTTTGGACAGAGCAGGGCATTGGTCGTGTGGCAGCGGATCGTCATGCCAAACGGAACGTCGATCGAGATCGACAATCTGTCGGCCGCCGACACCGAAGGGTATGCCGGGCTCGAAGATGAGGTCGCGGTGGCGGCCGCGCGCTTCGCTGCGAGAGATTAAGCCACAATCTTTGGCGCACACCGAAGTCGTGCAGGAGCTAGCAGTCAGTCCACGCGGGGCGGGGGCGGGTTTTTAGCGATTTTGATGGCTCTTTCCGGAAAGGGTGTCCACGGCCAGGCGCTGTCGCACCACAGATGTACTTTTGGCGCGACAGTACTTGTGTCGTCCAGTGTCCCTGCTTTCACCACCACCACATCGGGATTGGCGGGCGTGGCAGAGTAGATGGGCGAGCCACAGGTGCCGCAGAAATAACGGTTCACCACGTTGCCACTATCACCTTTGTCCACATA
>DATJDE010000519.1:0-6192 GCA_035497595.1 Rhizomicrobium sp.
ACTCCGCCACCAAATGCAGCCTGATCGTGGCGGAAGTGACGTATAATTACACCTCGCCCTACGGCAAATTCATTCTCGGCACACTGCATATGCAGGATGTGTTCTACACCAAGCCGCGCCGGGTGATCGCAGTCACCTGTAAAAACTGCACCGGTTAGCTGCGGCGGGCCGTTAATTGCGCTTGCGCGGGCGGATCAAGCCTTCTTGCGCCACCGATGCGACCAGTATGCCGTCGCTTGTATAGATTTCGCCGCGATTGAGACCGCGCGCGCCAGAGGCGCTGGGCGCATCCTGCGCATAGAGCAGCCACTGGTCAGTGCGGAACGGACGGTGAAACCACATGGCATGGTCGATACTGGCCATCTGCACAGAACGATCGAACCAGCTGACGCCATGGGGGCGGATCGCGGTGTCGAGCAGCGTCATGTCCGAGGCATAAGCGAGCAGGCACTGATTCAGTGACAGATCGTCGGGCAGTTGGCCGGTAGAGCGAAACCACACCATCTGGCGCGGCGGCCGCTTGGACGGGCGGATGAATTCCACTGGCTCGACATAGCGCAGCTCGATCGGGCGCGGACGGGTGAACCATTCGCGGTCTTCTTCCGGCACCTCGGCGAGGGCCTGCTGGCGCAGGGTGAATTCATTAGGAAGCGAGTCCGGGGCCGGCGCCTGAGGCATGTCGAACTGGTGCTCAAATCCGTCTTCTTCGACCTGAAACGAGGCGGCAAGGGTGAAGATCTGCTGGCCATGCTGAATGGCGACCACCCGTCGGGAGGTGAAGCTTTTACCGTCGCGGCTGCGATCGACCTCATACAGAATCGGCACCTTGGGATCGCCAGGGCGCAGGAAATACCCATGCAGCGAGTGGCAGACCCTGTTCTCGACCGTGCGATAGGCGGCCATCAACGCCTGGCCAAGCACCTGCCCGCCAAAGACGCGCTGCACGCGGTCCTTCGGCGAAACACCACGAAAAATATTGACCTCTATGGGCTCAAGATCGAGCAAATCGAGGACTTCTGCGATGGGAGATTGATGCGGCTGAGCCATGGCGCTGCATAAGCTTCGGCCCGGACCCACGCAAGCGGTGGCAATGTTTTTGACACAAACATAGAGATGTGTCCCGGCGTGGGACAACTCTGCATTGTGAATCCCGGTCGCCCTTTTTTGGGGGCCGAAGCCAACCCGGCACATCCCGGCCGCGCCCCGGGGCAAAGGTCTTTGCAGGCCGGGGGCAAAGCCTCAAGCATATGTTGCAGCGCGGTCACAGCACTCAGGCAAAACCGACGTGGTATTCGCTAAAGGGCGATAGTTTCTCGACTATCGAGGGAGACTTTTGTCATATACCTCGTTATATGACCGCGTAGTCCGAATGACCGGCGGGACTATCTGTCCGTCGATTTTCTTAAAAGCGAGGGTAAAATAAATGAAACTTCGTTTGATCGCCCTGGCTGGCGTTGCGGCGCTGGCCATCTCAAGCCCGGCTCTCGCCGGCAGTGAGACGGGCTGGTACTTCACCATTGGTGCCGGTTGGGATCAACTCCAAGATGTAAAAGTCAAAGTCAGCGGTATCGAGAGCGAGGTGCCGTTTCAAAACAGCGCCCTTGTTGCTGGTGGCGTGGGCTATAAGCTCAGTGAAATTCCAATCCGTATTGAAGCCGAAGTGGGTTACGACTCGCATGGCATCAAGGGCACCTCGATTGCCCCGATCCTCGGCGAAAACGGCCGCGGCTCCGCTTCGGTTCGTTCGTTCATGGCCAATGCCGTGTATGACGTTCCGCTGACGCCGACCCTTGATCTGTCGCTCGGCGGCGGTATCGGTGCCGGCAACGTGCATACGGATATCCGTGGCGCGAATTCGGGTGCCGATTTTGCCCGTGGCAGCCACACCGGCTTCATGTGGCAGGCCATTGGTGGTCTGTCCTGGCAGGCTGGCGAACAGTGGGACCTGTTTGCTGAATACCGTTTCCGTCAGGTCAATGTGGATTCGAACTTCCGCAACGACCTGTTCGTCAACAACGTTCCGGCCACTGTTCACGTCAACAATCTGAGTGAACACATCATCATGGCCGGTCTGCGGTTCTATGTCGGGCAGGAAGCACCTCCGCCGCCTCCCCCGCCGCCGCCCCCGCCGCCGCCGCCTCCTCCGCCCCCGCCGCCTCCTCCGCCGCCTGCGGTCAAGACGTTCATCGTCTTCTTCGACTTCGACAAGTCGGACCTCACCGCCGAAGCGCAGCAGGTTGTCAGCGAGGCTGTGAAGACGGCGAAAGCCAACAACATCGTGAAGGTGGTCATTACCGGCCATACCGACACGGTTGGTTCGCATAGCTACAACCAGGGCCTGTCCGAACGCCGTGCGGCGTCGGTCAAGAGCGCCATGGTAACCCAGGGTCTGGACGGTTCGTCGATCGCGACAGCCGGCAAGTCCTTTGATGATCCGCTCGTGTCGACTGGCCCGGGCGTCCGTGAGCCGCAGAACCGGCGCGCGGTCATCGAGCTGGGCGAAGGTTCGGGCAACTAAGCCTGATCTTCCAAGCCAATTGATCAAGGGCGGACCATTTGGTCCGCCCTTTTTCTTTGAACCGCTGGCGCCTCAGACGGCGCGCAAATAAAAAGGGCGCGAGAAGGCCAGTGCCATCTCGCGCCCTTTCGCGTCTGTCCGCCGTTTTAGTGCGCGCGGGCGGCTGCCTGTGCGATAGCCGCAGACCCGGGCGATGCAGTGGGGGTCTGTGCAACCGCGCCACCAAAATCAGCCGGCTTGGGATGGGGGACAAAATCAGGAACCGCTGCCAGCCCCTTGAGCCCGACCGCGACGCGGATCTGGCAGGAATTGAAGGGGTTGGTCGCTTGAATCTCTACGCTCGACACGAAATGCGTCAGGGTCATCTTTTGCGGGGCGAGTGCTGCATCGAACACGGTCTGGGCAGCGGCGCAATAACTCGGATTGTCGTGGATACTGCGCATCGAGGAATCATTGGCGAGCCGCGTCTTGAAGGCGTGATATTCCCGCTCGCCCTTGGAGGCACCATAGAAGCGCTTGAACATGCGCATCAGCTCGCCATCGGAGCGGCGCAATTCGGTCTGGTAACTGCGCTGAAACGCATTGAAGTTTGCCACCGCGCGGCAGGTCAGCGCCGCCACCATCAATTGCTGCTGCACTGAGGCGACCTGGATGGCGGTGACTTCGTTGTCTTTGGCGCAGCGCGTAGCCGCCATGGCCTGGCTCGCCGATAGCATAGGCCCTGCGGCCAACACCCACGCCAAGGCGCAGGCGCTATTCTTGAACGTCCGTCCCATTCGACTGCCCGTTTTGTGCTACGCCCGGGAGCATAGCATGCGTCGCCATTTGCGCGAGTGGCTTGGCGACCGCAAACTTCGGGCAATGGTGGAACTTTGATGGGTGCGCTGTCTCATATTCGGGTGCTGGATCTTTCGAGAGTCCTTGCGGGGCCTTGGGCAACGCAGATTCTGGGCGACCTCGGGGCCGAGGTAATCAAGATCGAAAAGCCAGGCGAGGGCGACGAGACGCGACATTTCGGCCCGCCCTTTCTGCATGATGCGAATGGCGCAAAGGGTGATGCCACCTATTTCCTCTCGGCCAACCGCAACAAGAAATCGGTCGCCATCGACCTTGCCACGCCCCAAGGGGCCGATCTGGTGAAGCGGCTGGCGCGCCGCAGCCACGTCGTGGTGGAGAATTTCCGCACCGGCGGGCTGGCGCGTTATGGCCTCGATTACGCGAACCTTTCGGCCGAAAATCCGGCGCTGATCTATTGTTCGGTGACCGGCTTTGGCCATGACGGCCCCTATAAGGACAAAGCGGGCTACGATTATCTGGTGCAGGGCATGGCCGGGCTGATGAGCATTACCGGCCAGCCCGATGGCGCACCGGGTGCAGAGCCGATGAAGGTCGGGGTTGCGGTGTCGGATCTGCTGACCGGGCTTTACACCACCATCGCCATCCAGGCGGCGCTGCTGCATCAGGCCCGCACCGGCGACGGCCAGCATATCGACATGGCACTGTTCGATTGCCAGACCGCCGGTTTGGCCAATCAGGCGGCGAATTTTCTGGCGGGCAATATGGTGCCGACCCGGCTGGGCAATGCGCATCCCAATATCGCGCCCTATCAGGTGCTCGCGACGGCAGATGGATTTCTGATCCTCGCGGTGGCCAATGACGGGCAATTTCGCCGCTTCGCGAAAGCCGCAAACGCGCCCGCACTGGCTCAGGATGGGCGCTTTCAGACCAACGCAACCCGGGTGCAGCACCGCGCCGAGCTGACAGAGGCGCTGGCAGCAGCGTTTCTGCAGCGCAGCACAGCACAATGGATCGACTGTCTGGAAGCGGCCAATGTGCCGTGCGGGCCGATCAACCGCATCGACCAGGTGTTCAGCGATCCGCAAGCGGTCGCGCGCGGGATGACCATTTCGATGGCCCATGCGACGGGACCGTTATCGCTGGTGGCAAGCCCGCTGAAACTTTCCAAAACCCCGCCGGATTATCGCCTTGCACCGCCACTATTGGGCGAACACACAGATGCGGTGTTGCGCGACCTGCTGGGGCTGGATGATGCAGCCTTGGCGGCTTTGCGAGAAAATTCAGTGGTGCAAGGACTTTAAATAACGCGCCGCCTGCAAGAGGCGCAACGAAGCCGATGGGCGGCGCGTTACACTCATGTAGGCCAAAGGGCTTTGCATGGGTACGCCCCGCACAGTGCCATTCCTGCTTGCCACCGTCTTTGCCGGGGTTCCGTGCCTGTGTCTGGCGCAAGAAGCGGGCTTTGAGCCGACAGTCGGTTGGCAGAACCAGCGCACCGTTGCACTACAGACGCCCGGCAAAACAATGACAGCGTTGGGGCTGCTGGCCCGCAACCATGACATGGGGCGGCGGAACAAGGGCGTGGACATTCGCCTGACCCGCGATGTCACCATCCGGGACGGCCGTGCCACGCTTTTCGAGGCGCGCAGCGAGGATTTTCCGCTGGCCAAATTTTCCGGCGCAGTGGACGGCAAGGGCATCCATTTCGTCATGTCCTGGCCGCCGTAAGCCTTTCGGGAATGGCTGCCATGTCGATGGGGGCATTTCGTACACTTTTCTAAAAGGCCCGCATACAGTATGTGTCCCCGCGCCCGGCATGCGGCCGGAGTGGAGAAAGATAATGTCGTATAAAGTCGCCGTGGTCGGCGCGACCGGCAATGTGGGCCGGGAGATGCTGAACGTCCTTGCAGAACGCCAGTTTCCAGCCAGTGAAGTGGTGGCGCTCGCCTCCACCAAATCCATCGGCACGGAAGTTTCGTTTGGCGAGAAGACGCTGAAGGTCAAAGCGCTCGACTATTTCGACTTCACCGGAACCGACATCTGCCTGATGAGCGCAGGCGGCACCATTTCCAAGGAATGGTCGCCCAAGATCGCAGCCCAAGGCACTCTCGTGATCGACAATTCGAGCGCCTGGCGGATGGACCGGGATGTGCCGCTGGTGGTGCCCGAAGTGAACCCCCATGCGCTCGACGAGATCAAGAAAGGCATTATCGCCAATCCGAACTGCTCGACGGCGCAACTTGTCGTCACCCTGAAGCCGCTGCATGACGCGGCCACCATCAAACGGGTGGTGGTTTCGACCTATCAATCGGTGTCGGGCGCGGGCAAGGACGCGATGGACGAATTGTTCCGCCAGACGCGCGCAATATTTGTGGCCGACCCAATCGAGCAGGGAAAATTCACCAAACAGATCGCGTTCAACGTGATCCCGCATATCGACTCTTTCATCGATTCCGGCTTCACCAAAGAAGAATGGAAGATGATGGTCGAGACGCAGAAAATTCTCGACCAGTCGATCCAGCTGGTTGCGACCTGCGTGCGCGTGCCGGTGTTTGTGGGCCATTCGGAAAGCGTGAACATCGAATTCGAAAAGCCGATCACCGCCTCGCAAGCGCGCGATATATTGCGTGCCTCGCCGGGTATCCTGATCGTCGATAAGCGCGAAGACGGCGGCTATATCACACCAGTGGAATGTGCCGGTGAAGATGCGACCTATGTCAGCCGTATCCGCAAGGACCCGACGGTGGAGCATGGTCTGGCGATGTGGATCGTTGCAGACAATCTGCGCAAGGGTGCAGCCCTCAATGCGGTGCAGATTGCCGAATGTCTGATCAACCGCAAGCTCTTGAAGGCCAAAGCGGCTTGAGACGAAATAT
>DATJDE010000520.1:0-2932 GCA_035497595.1 Rhizomicrobium sp.
TGTTACGCCCAGCCAATCGCGCAGGCGATCACCTGATGGATCATCGAACGACAGGCCAGATTGATGGACGCGCAGGCCCGGCGCCTGGCCGATGATGCAGAGTTTGCTGTTTAAGCTGGCGCGGATGATGGGGCGTGGTTCGTGCGGCAGAGACGCAGCACAGATGCGGCAGGCGCGGATTTCGCGTAAGAGCTGCGAAAATGCCCGCGCCTTGCCTCTTTCTGCCATCAGTTAGCGCGCAGCATGTTTTTGGCGATGACCATTTGCTGGATCTGACTGGTGCCTTCGTAGATGCGGAAGATGCGTACGTCGCGATAGAACCGCTCGATGCCATAATCGGCGACATAGCCTGCACCGCCGAAAATCTGCACTGCGCGGTCGGCGACGCGGCCCACCATTTCAGACGCGAAATATTTGGCCGCCGCACATTCCAGCGTCACATTTTCACCGGCGTCGCGGCGGCGCGCCGCATCCAGCACCATGCAGCGGGCGGCATAGGCCTCGGTTTTCGAATCCGCGAGCATGGCCTGAATCAATTGAAAATCGCCCAGGCGCTGGCCGAACTGTTCGCGTTCGCGTGCGTAGGTCACACATTCGCGGATCAGCCGTTCGGCGACGCCGACGCAGACGCCGGAAATATGCAGACGTCCGCGATCGAGCACCTGCATGGCGACTTTGAAGCCTTCGCCCTCATTGCCAAGGCGCAGGTTTGCGGGCACGCGGGCGTTTTCAAAGATCACGTCATGGATATGGGCGCCCTGCTGGCCCATTTTCTTTTCCGGCTTGCCGATGGTGATGCCGGGCGTTTTGGCAGGCACGATAAAGGCCGAAATGCCCGATGCGCCTTTTTTCGATGGATCGCTGCGCGCCATGAGCGTGAACATACCGGCGCGCGCCGCATTGGTGATGAAGCGCTTGGTGCCGTTGACGACATAGTGATCGCCATCACGGATGGCGGTGGTGCGCACCGAGGCCGCATCCGACCCGGCATTGGGTTCGGTCAGCGCGAAGCTGGCGATGACTTCGCCGCTGGCGAGCTTGGGCAGCCACTCGTTCTTTTGCGCTTCGCTGCCGAACATCACCACGCCCTGGCTGCCAATGCCGACATTGGTGCCGATGGCCGAGCGGAAGGCGGGTGAGGTCTGGCCGAGTTCAAAGGCGACCAGCACCTCTTCTTCCATGTTGAGGCCGAGGCCGCCGTAATTTTCGGGGATCGAGAGGCCGAAGAGGCCCAGCGCCTTCATGTCGGTGATGATGTCGTCGGGAATCCGGTCCTCTTCGGACACTTTGGATTCGATGGGAACGCATTTTTCGGCCACGAAACGGCGAACCGTTTCGAGCAATTGTGTGCGGGTTTCGAGATCGAGCGCCATATTTTTCTTCCGATAATAGCTATGCGGGCGGACAGTATGCGCAAAAACGCTTTGCGCAAATGGCGCTTTGCGCAGCGTGTCTTTTGGCCCTAACGCGAGAGGGGGGCGTAGATGCCGACGACCAAAAGGTGATCGACCGCGGTATCATCGCTCCCCAGCGGCAGAACCAGAGATTCATGGAAATAAGCGTGGCCGTCATTGCGCTCGAAAAGGCCGCGATAGGCACGCGGGGCGCCTTCGCGGCACACCGCCTTGTAAATCGCGTGGAGGGTTTTGCCAAAACCGGGGAATTTCCGATCCAGTTCAGCGGTTGTCATGCCCGGTTCAATCTCCGGCCCGGCCTGCACCACCGCATCCCCCAGAATACGGAATTCAAAATCCCGTCCGCCGTCGATCACCCGGACAAGCGCGATGTTGCGCAGCAACGCCCCCAGCTCTTTTGGTGAAACATTCTTGCGCGAGGGAAAGCGGCGCTTGCCCCGCAACCGAAGCCACGCCGCAAGCGCCTGGCGGCTGATCGGGCTCTGCATCTCACAGGGATCGATCCTCTGCGTGGCGCGCGCAGTTTTCTGACGGTTAAAGAGGCCTTCCGTGCTCGTCATGGCAATCCGGTCCAGGCAGGCGGCGCGTAGCCTTAGCTTCATGGCTAAACGTTAAGCCAAGGCAAATTTCCGAGCAGAGATATGGCCTATTCGTGAAATTTTAGAGTTCCCTGCCCGCTTTAGAGAGGCAGCAGGCCGATGATGGCGCCGGTCAGCCCACTGGCCATGGTGCCCGAGAGCAGGGCGCGCAAAGCCAGCGGTACAATGACATCGCGCCGCTCCGGGGCGAGGCCGCCGACGCCCGCGATGAGAATTCCGACCGAGCCGAGATTGGCGAAGCCGCACATCGCATAGAGCATGATCAGGCGCGAGCGCGCATCGAGCGCGCCTTCGGGCAGGGCCGCCAGATTGAGATAGGCGACAAACTCGTTGAGGATGGTCTTGTCGCCCATCAGCGCGCCAGCGGTGGCCGCCTGATCCCACGGCACGCCATAGAGCCAGACGACGGGAGCAAAGAGCCAGCCGAAGATGCGCTCCACTGTCAGCGGCGTGCCGAGGACGACGGGTAGTTGGCGCAAGACGATGTCGCCCAGCGCGACCAGCGCCACCATGACCAGCAGCATCGCCACAATGCTCAGCCACATTTGCAAGCCATCTGCCGTGCCGCGGGCGATTGCATCCATGCTGGAACGATAGGTCAGGGTTTCGCTGGCATCGCTTTCGGTCGCCTCACTGCCGGGCACCATGATGCGGGCGATCAGGATGCCCGCGGGCAGCGAGAGCAGCGACGCCACCAGAATGTGTCCCAGCGCGCCGGGCACCACCGGTTCAAGGATGCTGGCGTAGAGCACGAAGACGGTGCCTGCCACGGTGGACAGGCCCACCGTGAACAGCACGAAGAGTTCGGAGCGGGAAAGTTTGGGCAAATATGGGCGGATGAGTAATGGTGCCTCGATCATGCCCAGGAAAAAGGTCGCTGCCGAGCCCAGCCCGACTGCGCCGCCGATGCCCATCAGC
>DATJDE010000521.1:0-5037 GCA_035497595.1 Rhizomicrobium sp.
CCGCCTCCCGATTCCCCGAGTTTCGACTCCCTCGGCCTTTCGGCAGAGGTGCTGCGCGCGGTTGCCGAAAGCGGCTACACCACCCCCACCCCGATCCAGGCGCAAGGCATTCCCCATGTCCTTGAGCGCAAGGACATCATCGGAATCGCCCAGACGGGAACTGGCAAGACTGCCTCTTTCACCCTGCCGATGATCGAAATTCTGGCCCGGGGCCGGGCCAAGGCGCGGATGCCGCGCTCACTGATTCTGGAACCGACCCGCGAACTCGCGGCGCAGGTGGCCGAGAATTTTGAGCGCTACGGCAAATACAACAAGCTCTCGATGGCGCTGCTGATCGGCGGCACCTCCTTTGACGATCAGGACAAAAAGATCGACCGCGGTGTGGACGTGCTGATCGCGACGCCGGGCCGGCTGCTCGACCATGTCGGGCGCGGTAAGCTGATGCTCACGCAGGTTCAGATTCTGGTGATCGACGAAGCCGACCGCATGCTGGACATGGGCTTCATTCCGGACGTGGAAGAAATCTGCAAGAAGCTGCCCTTCACCCGGCAGACCTTGTTCTATTCCGCGACCATGCCGCCAGAAATTCAGCGCCTGACAGAAAAGTTTCTGCACGCGCCCGTACGGGTTGAAGTTTCGCGCCCCGCGACCGCTGCCTCCACCATTACGCAGGAAATCGTCGAGATCCCGCATAATGATTGGGCCAAGCGCGAAGCTCTGCGCCGCCTGCTGCGCGAAAACGAGATCCAGAACGCCATCGTCTTCTGCAATCGCAAGCGCGATGTGGATGTGGTGGCCCGTTCGTTGAGCAAGCACGGTTTCAATGCAGCGCCGCTGCATGGCGACCTTGAACAATCCACCCGCATGAAAACGCTTGAAGCGTTCAAGGGCGGTGAGATTCAGTTGCTGGTGGCGAGCGATGTGGCTGCACGCGGGCTGGATATTCCGGCGGTGGGCCATGTGTTCAATTTCGACGTGCCCTTCCATGCCGACGATTACATCCATCGCATTGGCCGCACCGGCCGTGCCGGGCGTTCGGGCTTTGCCTTCATGCTGGCATCGCGCAACGACCAAAAGGCCGTGGATGCGATTGAAAAACTACTGGGCAAACAGATCAGCCGCCGCGTGATGGAAGGCATCGAAATTCGCGATGACCTGCCCAAGCCGCGCGGAGACCGTAATCGCCGTGATGCCGGGCGGGGTCGTGGTAGCCGCGAGCGCCGCACGCATGAACCGGCGCCCCATGGTCACGAAGCCGCAATGGAGCCCGCAGGCGTCACGCCGCGCGCAGATGTGGACGTTGCGGTTGCAGCACCCGCCGTTGAACCGCGCGCGCCCAAGCCACGCACCCGCCGCGAACCGAAGCCAAAAGCACAGGCGCAAGCCCCGGCACAGGTGAAAGCCCCGGCCCTTCAGCCGGTACGCCACCAATCAAGCCCGGAACAGGTGCATATCAAGGCCCCATTGCGTGAGCCCACGACGAAGCCCGACATTTCGCAACTGCCCGCGTTTCTGCTGAGGCCCGTCAAGTTTCCCAAGCCGGACCCCAGCACAAAAGACAGCGACGATTGAAGCTCTACCGTTTGATCTGCGTGCCGAGCAGCTTGAGCACTTTCGGGCCGTAAGGCGGGCGCATCATCGCCACGATGTCACGGTTCGATTGTTTGTAGACCGATTTGGCGTGGCTGAAGGTCTTGAAGCCGTCGATCCCGTGATACGAGCCCATGCCGGATGGCCCGACGCCGCCAAACGGCAGGTCTTCCATCGAAATGTGCATGATCACATCATTGACGGTCGCCCCGCCTGAGGTGGTGCGCGTGAGCACACGCTCCTGCTCCGCCGCATTGCGCCCGAAATAATACAGGCCGAGCGGACGATCATGATCGTTCACATAGCCAATCGCCTCTTCCACATTCTTGTAGGTTTTCACCGGCAGCAGCGGCCCGAAAATTTCTTCCTTCATGATCGCCATATCATCGGTTGGATTGAGAACGATGGTCGGGGGAATTTTGAAGTAGGGCTGCTGCGTGAAGTTTTCCTGCGCCGGATTGATTTCACGAATTTCAGCGCCCTTGGCCCTTGCATCAGCGATATAGCCTTGCAGGCGATCAAAATGACGCTCGTTGATGACCGAGGTGTAATCGGGATTGTCTTTCAGCGTCGGAAACATTTTGGCCGTCGCGTTTTCAGCGGCGGTTACAAATTCAGCAGCCCTGTTTTCCGGCACCAGCACGTAATCGGGCGCAAGGCAGATCTGGCCTGCGTTCAACGTCTTGCCCATCATCACGCGTTTCGCGGTGAGCCCCATATCGGCGGTATCACCGATAATGACGGGGGATTTGCCGCCCAGTTCAAGCGTGGTGGGCACCAGATTATCGGCAGCAGCACGCATCACATGATGGGCGATGGAGGTGGCGCCGGTGAACAGCAGATGATCGAAGGCCAGTTTGGAAAACGCTCCACCGACTTCCGAGCCGCCTTGAAAGACGGCGACTTCGGATTCGCTGTAGGCCGAGCTGAACATGCGGGCCATCAGCTCGGACGTGCGCGGGGTGAATTCACTCGGCTTGATCATCACCCGATTGCCAGCAGCTAAAATACCGGCGAGCGGAGCGAAGGTGAGATTGATGGGAAAATTCCATGGCGCGATGACGCCGACCACGCCCTTGGGCTGATATTCGATGAACGCTTTGGCACCGAACAGACCGAGGATTGCAGGTGACACACCACGCTTTTCACGGCGCATCCATTTGCGCACATGGGCGCGGGCATGTTTCAGCGGGCCGATGGAGCCATAGACATCGGTCATCAACGTAGAATGGACCGAGCGGTGGCCAAAATCTTCGCGCAGCGCTTCGGCAATGTCTTTTTGATAGTCGACCAGAAGCGCAATCGCCTTGTTCAACCACTCGATACGCTTTTCGGCGCTGGGCGGGCCATCTTTCAGATGCGCCTCTCGTTGCAGCCGCAGGACGGTTTGCATCCGCGCGGTTTCACGCGCTTCGGGCGATTGCGCGGTCGAAATCGACTGGGCCTCAACGACGCTCATGGTGACACTCCTTTTTCGGCAGGCCACGTTGGCCGCCCCCCTATTTCGCCTGAGTAGAGCAGCAGGCTGCGCCCGCTTCAATCGGCTTTATTTAACTGTTTTTTACGGACCGGATCGATAGGCTTTGCCCGGTTCGTTGCTGGGAATCCTGTCCGTGCTTAAGCCTTTGAGAGAGCAAGAGGCGGCTGAGGCCGCCTTCGCCTTGATGGCTAGCCACGGCGTTGTGCCGATCCCCGAAAATTTCAGGCTCTTTTTCGAATATGCCGCAAGCGACAACCCGCCCTTGCGGCTTGCGGTGGATGCGGCGCTGGCATCCGGAGCGCCGTTCACACCCCATCTGCTCGCACGCCTGCGGCAGCACATCGTCAATGATTCCCGCGCCATCGAAGACCTGGACACGTTGAGCAAAGACGTCTCTGCCGCGCTCGATTCTGTGCTGGTGACATTGGAAACCGCGGGGAAGGATGCGCTGTCTTACGGCCAGACGCTTTCGGGCGCGATCGAGGAGATGGTGAGCGACCAGTCTCCCCTGACCATGCGCCGGCTGGTGGATGGGTTGATGGGGGCGACGCAGGCGATGGAGGCGCGTGCCCGCATTCTGGAAGACGAGCTTCAGCGATCTTCCATCGAGGTCAGTGACCTCAAAACGAAACTCGACGACGTGCGCAAGGAGAGCCTGACAGATCCCCTGACCGGTATTCCCAATCGCAAGTCTTTTGACACGGCCCTCGCCAACGCGGTGCACGATGCGAACGAGACGGGTGAGGAATTCGCGCTGTGCATGTGTGATATCGACCATTTCAAATCGTTCAACGACAGTTGGGGGCACCAGATCGGCGATCAGGTGTTGCGGCTGGTCGGCGGTTGTTTGAGCGAGAATGTGAAGGGGCGTGATACCGCTGCCCGTTATGGCGGCGAAGAGTTCGCCATCATCCTGAGACAGGCGCGGCTGGAACATGCGCTGGGCCTGGCCAGCCAGATACGCAAACATGTGGAAAGCAAAAAACTGGTCAAAAAATCGACCGGTGATAGCCTGGGCGCCATCACCATTTCCCTAGGGGTCGCGCAATTCAGGCCCGGCGAGACCGCCGCTGACCTGCTCCAACGGGCAGATGCCTGCCTCTATGCGGCCAAACGCGCAGGCCGCAACTGTGTGATCGGGGAAGAAGACCGCAAATCGGGCTGGCCTGCGGCTTGAGCCAGAGATAGTCCGCCCCTATCCTCGCGGCCAAATCAGCTTCAGGGAGAGACTATGCGCACCGATTTCGAGCGGGCTTATGTGACCGCACACGGCAATGTGGCCGTACTGACCTTCAACCACCCGGAAGTGATGAACGCCGCTTCGGCCAAGCTGGTGGGCGGGGCGAGTGAGGCGTTGAAATTCATCGAGCGGGACGATTCCGGCTTTCGGGCGCTGATCGTGACGGGCGAAGGCCGGGGCTTTTGTTCCGGGGCCAACCTGTCGGATCGTGGTGCGGGACAGGCGATGGAGCCGGGCGAATCCCTTCAGGTGGTGTTCCATCCCTTCTTGCGCCGGTTGCGGGATGTGAAGCTGCCGGTCATTACCGCCGTGAACGGCGCGGCAGCCGGTGTGGGCATGAGCATCGCGTTGATGGGCGATCTGGTTTTGGCGGCGCGCTCTGCCTATTTTCTGCAGGCATTTGCACGCATCGGCCTGGTGCCCGATGGCGGTTCGACCTGGCTTTTGCCGCGCCTTGTGGGGCTTGCCCGGGCGCGTGAACTTTCGCTGCTCGCCGAAAAACTGCCGGCTGAAACCGCATTGGAATGGGGTCTGATCAACCGGGTCTATGACGACGCGGCGTTGATGGATGAAGCGCTGAAAATGGCCAAGCGCCTTGCCGATGGGCCAACCACCGCATTAACGCTGACCCGCCAGCTTTATGGCGCCAGCCCGCACAATTCTTTCGAAGAACAGATAGATCTGGAAAGCAAATTCCAGAGCCTGGCGGGAAAGAGTTCCGATTTCT
>DATJDE010000522.1:0-2834 GCA_035497595.1 Rhizomicrobium sp.
TTACCCCGGATCCGCCCTATATCGGGTGCCTGGCCGTACGGGGCGTCCCTCCGGCCAAACGGGGCCAGGGGGTGGGGGGCTGCAAAAGTGAGGTTCAATTAGGCCGTTGTTATACATCGGCTTTTTGAACGACCCGCGGCCAGTTGCCCGATTTTACAGTGCGGATTGCACCGGACGGCGTGTTCCGCTAAAAGCCGCGCTTTCCAGCGCCAGAAAAACCTGCCGGATCGAAGGACGTTTATCATGCGTGAAGTACAGCAATTGAGCGCCGAAGCGCGCAACCAGACCGGCAAAGGCCCTGCATATCGCGCGCGCCAGAAGGGGCTCATCCCCGGCGTGATGTATGGCGGTGGCACGGATCCCGAATCTGTTTCGCTGGACAAGCGCACCCTGGAACGCCTTTTCGACACTGGCGGCTTTTTAACCACCCTGTTCGACCTCAACGTCGATGGCGCCAAGACCCGGGTGATCCCGCGCGATGTTCAGCTCGATCCGGTCACCGACCGCGTGGTGCATGTCGATTTCATGCGCCTGCCCAAGGGCTCCAAGGTGCGTCTGGCGATCCCGGTGCATTTCAAAGGCCAGGACGTTTCTCCCGGTCTGAAGCGTGGCGGCGTGCTCAATATCGTGCGCCATTCCATTGAAATGCTCTGCCCGGCCGACAACATCCCGAATTTTTTCATCGCCGACCTGTCGGCAATGGATATTCATGACACCTTGCATGTGTCGGCCATTGAGCTGCCGGAAGGTGCGGTACCCGTCATCCGCGATCGCGACTTCACGATTGCCTCGGTTGTCGCGCCAAGCACGATGAAGGAAGAACTGCGTGTTGGTGGTGCGGCCGCGACGGGCGATGCCGCTGCCGAAGGCGCGGCGGCTCCTGCTGCCGGTGCCAAGGCACCCGCTGCCGCTGGCGCAAAAGCTCCCGCCAAGGCTCCCGAAAAGAAATAAGAAGGCCGCGCCCACGCGCGGGCGCGCGCCATGCCCGATACGCCGCTACTTATCGCCGGGCTGGGCAATCCCGGCGCCGATTATGCGCGCAACCGGCACAATGCCGGCTTCATGGCCGTGGACACGATCCATGCGAGCTATCGCTTTGGCCCTTGGCGCGCGCGGTTTCAGGGCGCGATCAGCGAGGGCACCATTGCGGGCCGCAAAGTCTATTTGCTGAAGCCCGGCACCTTCATGAACGTCAGCGGTAACGCGGTAGGCCCCGCCGCGCGCTTTTTCAAACTCGCCGCAAACGACATCGTCGTCATGCACGACGAGATCGATCTGGCTGCCGGAAAGCTGAAAGCCAAGACCGGCGGCGGCGATGCCGGGCACAATGGTTTGCGCTCCATCACCGCCACACTCGGCCCGGATTATCGGCGCGTGCGCATTGGCGTCGGCAAACATGCGGACAAAGCGCGCGCCATCGGCCACGTGCTGGGCAATTTTTCCAAAGCAGACGAAGACTGGCTGGTGCCAATACTTTCTGCGATTGCGGAAGCGGCCCCCCTGCTCGCCAAAAACGATGATGTGGGCTTTATGAACAAGGTGGCGTTGTTGACCAATCCACCACCTGAAAAGAAGCCAAAACCGGAAAAGAAAGACAACTGATGGGATTCAAATGCGGCATCGTTGGTTTGCCCAATGTTGGCAAATCGACGCTTTTCAATGCGCTGACGCAGACGGCGGCAGCACAGGCGGCGAACTATCCGTTCTGCACCATTGAGCCGAATGTCGGCGACGTGGCCGTGCCGGACCCGCGCATCGAAAAGCTGGCCGCGGTTGCCAAGTCGATCGATATCATTCCGACGCGCATCACCTTTGTGGATATTGCCGGGCTGGTGCGCGGCGCCTCCAAGGGTGAAGGGCTGGGCAACCAGTTCCTTGCCAATATTCGCGAAGTGGATGCGATTGCGCATGTGGTGCGTTGTTTTGAAGACGACGACATTACCCATGTCGACGGCAAGATCGACCCTGTCAGCGATGCGGAGACAGTGGAAACTGAATTGATGCTGGCGGATCTGGATTCGCTGGAACGGCGCATCGTGCCCATAGAGAAAAAAGCCAAAGGCGGCGACAAGGACTCCAAAGAACAGTTTGCGCTGATGAGCAAGGCGATAGCCCTTCTCCGCGATGGCAAACCGGCGCGCTATGCCGAGCTTTCCCCGGAAGAACGCGAGCCTTACCGCCAGCTTGGGCTGATGACGCAGAAGCCGGTTCTTTATGTCTGCAATGTGGACGAAGGCGCGGCGGCCAACGGCAACGAATTTTCCCGCCGCGTGGACGAGATGGCGGACAGAGTGGGGGCGCGCAGTGTCACCATTTCTGCTCGCATCGAGGAGGAGGTGGCGCAGCTTGCGACAGCGGAGCGCACGGAATTTTTGCAGAGCCTCGGGCTGGACGAGCCTGGCCTCAACCGCATGATCCGCACCGGTTATGATCTTTTGGGGCTGATTACGTTCTTCACCGTGGGGCCGAAGGAAGCCCGCGCCTGGACGGTGACCAAAGGGTCACGCGCGCCGCAGGCCGCTGGCGTTATTCACACCGATTTCGAGCATGGCTTCATTCGGGCGGAAACCATTGCTTATGGCGATTACATTTCCGGCAATGGCGAGGCCGGGGCGCGCGATGCCGGAAAGTTTCGGCTTGAAGGCAAGGAATATGTCGTGTCCGATGGGGATGTGATGCATTTCAGGTTCAATGCGTAGGCATGACGCTGCTGCACTTTGAGGATTTTCCGGTCGGCCGCATCTTCGACTGCGGCAGCTATCCGGTTAGCCGGGACGAAGTGTTTGAATTTGCGCGGGCCTTTGACCCGCAGCCGCACCATCTGAATGAGGAAG
>DATJDE010000523.1:0-3142 GCA_035497595.1 Rhizomicrobium sp.
GCGGGCAACGCCTGAAAGGCCAAGACCGGCCCTTTGCCGGGCTTGGTCCACGCGCACGCAGCGCGCCCGCGCGGGCGGTCAGATACTTCAGCTTATCGAGCTGTTCAGCTGCGCGGGTTTCGCCGTTGACGCCGTGGCCGCTCCAGAAGGATCGAAGGCTCAATCTCCAGAGCCTTTGCGAGCCTCTCCACCATGTCCAGGCTTGCCGAATTGATGCAGCGTTCCAGCGCACTGAGATGGGTGCGATCCACGTCGGCTTCATGTGCCAGTGCTTCCTGCGACAGCCCGCGGGCACGCCGCTGAGCTTGCAGATTCCAGGAAAAGACCTCTCGAAGGTTCATAGCCAGGAGGCCACCGGCTTGCGGGACATTTCTCCACGGGATATATCCAACAATCCGCGTTGCGAGGGCCCAACCGGACGGAGGATCGAGGGTGACGGCAAATACATCCGAACTGGCAGACCAACCGCCCCGGGCGAACGAGCTGACGGCCTAAAGCGTATTTCACGCTCTCCTGCAGATTCTCAACGCCGTGGGGCCAAGGCGTCCGCGGCCCGGATCTGCCAAAGGCTACTGGAAATTGATCCAAAATCCGACCCGAGAACCACCTTCGGCGGGCGCGGGTTCACGACCACGGAGGGTTTGCGTCACCTGGTTAGTCGCGACGCCTACCCTCCGAGCCCGATGCTGATTGTGGCGAAGGGACCGTAGAAATTGCGGTCGGAGGTCTTACGTGTGTCGATGCCGCCATCCATCGCACCGAAGAAGAAGTCCGCGCGATAGCCAAGGCTGAGCTTGGCGCTGGAATAGCGGTAGGACAGCCCGGCGAACCCGCCGAGGTTGGGGACGATGACGGAACGGCTTCGATTTATCCTGTTCGGGTGGCGATAGGACGAAGCCACGCCGCTATACTGAATGGCTTGTTTACTTGGATGGTACTTGAAGTTTGGGAAGTATTGCATCGATTTGTAGTGCGATCCGGTGATGTTGCGTTCGCCGGTTACCTTTTGACGCCCGAAAAGGACCGCGCCGTTAATTCCCCAATCGAAAGTGACTTGGCTGTCATCGCCGCGGCCCAGAATTCTGGCCGATGAATCCCAGGAGAGCGATGGGCCAATGCCATGGAAGCTGCTCTCGATGTCTGTATTGCCAGCGAAACGATGATGGCTTTTGAAAACGCCGCCATATTTGATGTCATCGCCGATGACGGTGAAATCCGGTACACCATCGATGCTGGTTTTGTTTCCTGAGGTAAATTGCGCAAACCTCATGCCGAGCGACAGGAGCGATGAGCCGCGGCCATCGAACAGGCCGAGCCCGACATCCTTGCCTGCCTGAAAATCCACGATGAAATGGCGCTCTGTATTTTCCGTTTTGGCGTTCAGATGCAAAGGCGGGCTCGCATAGCCTTCCACCAGTTCGCCGGTAATGAGGTGAAACGGGAATTTTGTTGCAGGCAAGCGTTGAGACGCTTCCTTACGGCCGTTTGAGCGGCCATAGCGCAGCGATGCAGAGAAAACCCAATCGGCGCCATTCGGCCGGAATGATATTTTTCCTTCCGCGCCGTTGGAAAAACGCGGGGGCCGCTGCAAAGGCAGCACAGGGTCAAAAACGGCGGGATCGAATTCTCCCATAAACGGCGGCGCAAAGACTTCACGGCCATTGGTCATGCGCTCGAGCTGCCCGCCCAGTTCAATCCAGACGGTGGGACGATTGCTGTCTTCCGCATGGGCGTTGCCAGACACCACAGGGATGGACAGAGCGGCGGCACAAACGCCCACAAGCAGATGACCGCGTAGGAAAGTTCTATTTGGTTGTGTCTTTATCAGTTCGCTCATTGGTTCCCCCTTACCAGTTCTTCGTGACGCGGATGCCGATCAGCCGGGGATCGGTCATGAACACGTTTGTTGTCAGCCCGCTATCGTCACTGTTGAGGAACGTGCCGGTGATGGCGGTCGTGTTGAACACGTTCTTGTCGTAGAGCATCACCTGCCACCCACTTTGACTTGTGAGGATCAAGGACAGGTTGATGTTGGTATAGCCGCGCAACCGATCATACGGATTATCGTTGAAGATGCGGGCCCAGGAATAATCCTGCCAATAATAATCCCCTCGCAACGTGGCGGCCCAATCGTTGGATATCGGCACCGTGTATTGCGCGCCACCGGAAACCGTGAATGGTGGCGCGTTGGGCAGTTCGTTACCGCCGAGATTCTTGTCGAACCCCGCACCGCCATTTGGCGCAGTGGTCGGATCAAACCCACGATAGGTCGTCGGCATGGTCGCCGGGTAAGGAAAGGAACCGGAGCCCACCGTGGGATATGGTTGCGTATATGGCAGGTCTGTGAATGGATCGTGATTTGCATTGTACGCCGTCGCACAGGCTGACACGACAAAGCCGGAGCCATATTGGCCATTTATATAAATGTCTTGCCCATTGGCGAAAATCACCGGGCTATAACCTGCTGCAACAGCGTCTGACACCACATAAGCGGGGATGATGCAGTTGGAGGATTGGGTGACGCTAGGCTTCAACACCACCCAGTCCGTGTGACCGGCCGTGCGATCCATCAAATCGACGGCGCCTTGCCCGTTGTTGATCCTCGACTGTTCCCAGCCACCGGCAAAATTGAAACGCAAACCAGGAATTGGCTCGTATGTGGCTTCCAGCTCCGCGCCTTTTACTTTTGCATCCACATTGAGGTTGACGGATGTGCGGTCAATGATCTGCGATATCTGATAGCCCTTGTAGTCGTAGTAGAAGAGGCTGCCGTTCAAGGTGAGCTCGCCATCAAGGAGCGTGTTCTTGGTGCCGAGTTCGAAGGCGTTGATGAATTCCGGGGCAAAGGTCAGCGGGTGGGTCGGTTGAGTAATGTCCGCATTGCCATGCTGAAGGAGTACCGCGCCGGGTGGGTTGGCGCCGCCCGCCTTGTAGCCATGTGCGAATGAACCATAGACCAGGGTTTGATCGGTGAAGGCGAGCTTTGGTGACCAATTGACGGCGGCGCGTCCCGTGAATTCACTCCAGCTTTGATCGACGACCTGTTGAACATAGGAGCCCCAATTGCGCGCCAGCAACATGCTGGGGATCATCGGGAAGTGCTTTTGATCGTTGGTCCAGCGCAGACCCCCAGTCAACTTAA
>DATJDE010000524.1:0-4955 GCA_035497595.1 Rhizomicrobium sp.
GTCTGAGGCGCAGAAACCCGAAGGCGGCTCGATCAAGCACGATGTCTCGGTGCCGATTGCCCGCATCCCCGAATTTCTGCACACCGCCTCCGCCGCCGTTGAAGCCCTGGTGCCCGGCGCGCGGCCTGTGCCCTTCGGCCATATCGGCGACGGCAATATCCATTTCAACATCACCGTGCCCAAAGGCGCGGACAACGCAGCCTTCCTTGCGCGGTGGGAAGAAATATCGCGCACCGTGCACGACATCGTGCACACATTCGGCGGCTCCATCAGCGCCGAACACGGGTTGGGCGTAATGAAACACAATGAAATCGCGCGCTATAAATCACCCGCCGAAATCGCCGTGATGCGCGCGCTGAAACAGACGTTCGATCCGACAAACATTCTCAATCCGGGCAAGCTACTGCCGGACTAGGCGGCCTTGAGCGCAGGCGGCGGGGGCGAGGGCATCTGCACCCGGTCGCTGGCGCTGGGTTTCGCGTTTGAAAGCGCGCTCAACGCCGCCGTCACCACCGTCGCCACATAAGGCAGCGACTGCACGGTCAACATCGTCATCCACAGCATCGCCGCCGGATCTTCAAAACCATTGTTGACGAACACCATCGCCAACAATGCCAGAGAACACAGCGCCAGCAGCGTCGTCTCCTGCCAGACCAGACGCAACGCCTGCCCGATGGATGCGGAATCCTCGCACTTCGGCGTCCGCAGGAACGGCTTCTTGGAGGTGAACAATCCCGAGATTACCGCCTTCGCCACCGTATGGGTGAGCGAAAGCCCCGCAACCGACGCCATCAACGCGCCCTTGAGCCCGGAGCGTACCTTCTGCGGATAGAGCAACAAGGTCTTCAACGTCTTGGCCGCAAACAACGCCAGCGCTGCCGCGGACAAGGCAGACATCGGCACATCGAAATAGCGCGGCGCCACCGTCATCAGCACGGTCCAGAACAGCGCCGCAAAGGTGACGATCATGCCCAGCCCATCCGAAATCCACGGCAGCCAGCCGGAGAGAAACTGATAGCGCTGCGCCCAGGAGAGCTTCTTGCCGCCCATAAAGATCGGCCCGGCATGGCGCTTCATGATCTGCATCGCGCCATAGACCCAGCGATAACGCTGGGACATGAACGCCGCCAGCGTATCGGGGATCAACCCCTTGCCCATGCTCTCACTGATATAGGCCGCGCTATACCCCGCCTCGAACAGCTTGAGTCCCAGCTCGGTATCCTCGGTAATCGACCACGTACTCCAGCCACCAACCTCTTCTAGCGCGTCCTTACGCACCACCATCATGGTCCCATGCTGGATGATAGCGTCATGCTCGTTGCGTTCCACCATCCCGATCTGGAAGAAGCCGCGATACTCCTCGAACGCCATGGACTTGAAGATACTCTCGCGCCCATCGCGGTAATCCTGCGGCCCCTGCACCAGCGCCACCTTGGGCGAGGCAAAATATGGCAATACCCGCCTGATCCATGACGGATCGACCTGATAATCGCTATCGATCACCGCGATATATTGCGCCTTGGGATCGGTCATCTGGAGCGTGATGTTGAGCGCACCGGCCTTGAAGCCCTGCACCTTGTCGACATGGGCAAAGCGAAAGCGTTCACCCAAGGCGGCGCAATGCGCCTCCACCGGCAACCACACTGCCGGGTCGGCGGTGTTGTTATCCAGCACGATGACTTCGTAATTCTCGTAATCGATCCGCGCCAGCGCGTTCAGCGTATCGATCACCATGTCTGGTGGCTCGTTGTAACACGGCACCTGAATGGAGACGCGCGGTGCCACTTCGGGAATGGCCGCCAGCACCCGTCGTCGCTCCACCCGCCACAGGCTGGAGGCAAGCTCCACGCCTTCTGTCAGGATCACGGTGGATGCCAGCAAGACCAGCGGCGCCATGGCCGCGATCATCGCAATGTCTCTGGGCTCGATATATTCCAGCGTGGACGCATCAATCAGCACCAGCAGCCCGGTGGTCACCACCGCCACCAAGCCGCCCATCACAATGTATCCCGGCTGTCGCACACGCGGCATGCGCCCGAGGATCAAAAGCCCCAACACCAGCGTGATGACAGAGGCGAGTCCCGCAAAGGTGCGCCATTCGGGAAAGGTGCGCAGCATACCCATGAAAGGGAATTTCGGCGTGCCATTGGCATCGAACATACCCCAATAGGCACCCACCGCCCCTTCGCTGCCGCCCTTCCACGGCTGGTCATAGGCTTCGATCAGGTAGTAATCCCAACCCTTCTCCATCGCGAGCTTGACGAAGGCGCGAATGAAAAACGCCTCGTTTGCGAGAGAGGCTTCCGCCTGTTTGCGCGTGCGCCCTTCAGATGGCCAGCCAGCCTCGCCAATGGTGATCGGCTTGTCGGGGAATTCATCGACAATGTGCTGATAGGCCCGCCCCAGAAAGGCCAGCGAGTCACGCGAGGAGATGCCTTCCCAATAGGGCAGCAGATGGATGAAAATCACATCCACGTTCTCGCCCAGTTCGGGATTGAGCAGCCAGGTGGACCATGGCTCGGCGGTCGTCACCTTGATGCGATAGGGCAGCGCCGCGCGCACCCGTTGCAGATAGCCATCCATCTGCTCGGCGGTCACGTCCCCACGCAGGATCGCTTCATTGCCGACGATCACCCGGTCCACCGTGCGCCGGTTGGCCAGCGCCACACGAATGCCGGTTTCGATTTCCTTCTCGTTCAGTTCGAGGTCCGAGCCGATCCAAAGACCGATGGATACCGTCAGCCCATGGCGGCGCGCGATTTCCGGCAACCGCTCAAGCCCGCCCGATACCGTATAGGTGCGGATGCGCCCGGTGAGCTGCGAAAGCTGCGCCATGTCCCGGTCGATATGTTCCGGGCTGACCCATTCATGGTCCTTCTCGTTGAACAGGTGGCTGGGGCTATAGGAAAGCCCGCGCACCTGCCCGTCCCAATCCGGCGCGATCACCGCATAGTCACGGCTGGCCCAATACAGAGCGCTCGCCGCAACCACGAAAACAAGCGCGATTGCGATGCGGAGTCGTCCGCCGGTCAGAAGCGAAGGCCAGAGCCGTGCCATGGATCAGTCTTGCGCGCCGCTTCCACCGGGACCCTGATCTTTCTCAGACGGCTTTTCCGGCGTTGCCTCGGCCACACCCAAAAGCTCGATCTCGAACACCAGCGTCTGGCCGGGCGGGATATTGGCTCCCGCCCCGCGTTCGCCATAGCCAAGGCCGGAGGGGATGACCAACTGCCAGCGATCACCCACGCGCATGAGTTCCAGCGCCTCGGTCCAGCCGCGAATGACGCCATTCACGGTGAAGGATGCCGGAAAGCCCGGCTCGGTCGCATCGAACACTTTGCCGTTGATCAGGGCGCCGCGATAATAGCAGCTCACGGTGTCCCGCGGCCCGGGTCGCTTGCCATAACCACTGCGCAAAATCCGATATTGCAGCCCACTGGGCCGGACATTCACGCCCGGCTGGCGTGCATTGTTTTCAAGGAATGCCCGATTGGCGTCCCTGCTCAGCGCAGCATCCTGAGAGGGTGCCTGTGTCTCGGCTTGGGATTGGGCTTTGGCGGCCCCGCCCAGCGCCGCACCGGCAACCAGAAAAAGCCCTAGCCCCGCCAAAAAGGCGGAATAGCGATTCATGCGTCAACTCCTTGAATTTTCGGCCCGGAGAACTGGCCGGAGCAATCCCACACCGTCCGGCCACCTGTGCGACCGACAAATCATCAACCCCGCAATACCACAACTCAATTCCGTGGCGAATTGTGGGCGGTTGATTGCCCGCCGCCAAATCACCCCCTACCTTCGCCCCCGCAGCTATTCAGGAGAAAAAACATGTACAGGCCCTTCGATCTTACAGGCAAAGTGGCCCTTGTTACCGGTGGAAACGGCGGAATCGGCCTCGGCATGGCCGAAGCATTGGCTCAGGCCGGGGCAGATGTCGTCATCTGGGGCACCAATGAGGACAAAAACGCCGCCGCCGGCAAGACGCTGGCCCGTTATGGCAAGCGTGTCGCCTCCCGCAAAGTGAATGTGGCGAATGAGGCCGAGGTGGCGGAGGGCATGGAGGCGGCCGTCGCGTTAATGGGCCGGGTGGACTGCGTGATCGCCAATGCGGGCATTGGCGGGGCGGCGCCGTTTACCGAAATGTCCGCCGAACTCTTCCGCAAGGTCCACAGTGTGAACGAGGAAGGCGTCTTCTTCACCTTCCGCGAGGCTGCCAAACACATGATCGAGCGCGCCAAGGACGGGGATGCTGGTGGCTCGCTTGTCGCGGTGGCCAGCACGGCAGGCCTTGAAGGTGCGGGGCGGAACTCCGCCTATGGCGCGTCCAAAGGCGCAGTGCTTTCGATGGTACGAGCCGTCGCTGTCGAACTTGCGCGCCATGGCATTCGCGCCAATTCCATCGCGCCTGGCTGGATCGCCACAGATATGACCGAAAAGGCTCAGGAAAATACGACATTCCTCGAAAAGGTGATGTCGCGCGTGCCAGCGCGCCGCTGGGGCAAGCCGGAAGATTTTGGTGGCATTGCCGTCTATCTCGCAAGCGATGCAGCCGCCTATCACACCGGCGACACCTTCGTGATCGACGGCGGCTACGTGATCTTCTGATCCGGCAGGCAGCTCAAACGAAAAGGCCGCTCATCAGGGCGGCCTTTTTTATGCCCAGCGCATCGAAGTTCGCCCGGCTGGCAAGGCCGCAAATATCAGACTAAACGACAGCCCCTTCAAACTTGGAAGAACCTTTCATGACCGCCTGCGGACTGGACTTTGGCACCTCCAACTCGGCCATTGGCATTCAACGCCACGGAACCGTGGCGCTTGCCCCCGTCGAAGGCGATGCCACCCTCATCCCCAGCGCGGTGTTTTTTGATTATGAACGGCGCGGCCATATCGACTACGGCACCGCCGCGATCGGCGCCTATATCGGCCAGGCAGAGGGGCGGCTGATGCGTGCCCTTAAAACC
>DATJDE010000525.1:0-12928 GCA_035497595.1 Rhizomicrobium sp.
CAAGGCCAAGATCGCGGCTTGTATTGTCGCCATCAAACCGCAGGTTTTGAAGGGTGCGGCGCCGACCTTGCGCGGCATTGCGCAAACGGGCGCGCCGATGATTTCCATCGCGGCGGGGACGACGATCAAGGCGCTTTCCAAAGCCTGGGGGCGGGAGGCGCGGATTGTGCGGGCGATGCCCAATACGCCGGGTGCTATCGGGCGCGGGATTACGGCGGTGTATGCGACGGCCAAGGTGACACCTGCGGATCGCAAACTGGCGGAGCGGTTGCTTTCGGCACTGGGTGAGACGGTGTGGGTGAAGACCGAAGCGTTGATTGATGCGGCCACCGCCGTGTCTGGGTCGGGGCCTGCTTACGTTTTTCTTTTCGTGGAAGCGATGACCGAGGCTGGCATTGCGGAAGGTTTGCCCCGCGACGTTGCCGCCAGGTTGGCGCGGCAGACAGTGAGCGGGGCTGGAGCTTTGCTCGATGCGGAAGATAGCGCACCGGCCGAATTGCGCCGGAATGTGACGAGCCCCGGGGGCACGACTGAGGCGGCGTTGAAGGTTTTGATGGGCGACGACGGATTGGCGAAGCTGATGCGGCGGGCCGTTGCTGCTGCCCGCGACCGCGCCCGCGCACTGGGCGGTTAAGCGCGAGGGGCCTTATGATAATCGTGCCCCTTATCCTGATTGTGGTGCTCGTCGTGCTGGCGGGGTTTCATGCTTGGTGGGGCATGGGCGGGCGCTGGCCTGCCCGCGACGAACGGAGCCTTGTCGAGAGGATCGTCGGCCGGACGCCTTCGATGCGGATGCCGGGCTTTGTTGCGTCCATGTTGGTGGCATCGGCGTTGTTTGCGGCGGCGGTGCTTGTCGCGCTTCAGGGCAATGTGATCTCCATGGATTTCGGTGCGCGCGTGCAGGGCTTCGTGCGGACGGGGTTTTGGATTGCCTTCGCCGTCTTTGCCTTGCGCGGTGTTGCGGGGTTTATTCCGCCGATCTTCGCCTATGCCGACGGCACAGCGTTCGCGGCTCTCAACCGTCGGTTCTATTCGCCCTTGTGCCTTTTGATCGCCGCCGGATTCGCCGTTACGGGAATCGGATGAGTCCTGACAAAGAGGAAGTGTCGAATGTTCAATTATCCCCTTGTGTCGATTGTCAGCCTGCTGACCTTGCTCCTGTATTTCGTCATGATCGCGCGGGTTGGCAGGGGCCGCAGCAAGTATGGCATCGAGGCGCCAGCGGTGACCGGCCATCCGGATTTCGAGCGTCTCGTCCGTGTCCAAATGAACACCCTGGAATGGATGCCGCTGTTCCTGGTCTCGCTGTGGCTGTTTGCCCTCTCCTGGGATGCCGACCGCGTCGCCGCCGCCATCGGTCTGGTGTGGATCGTGGGCCGGGTCCTCTATCTTGCCGGCTACGCTAAGGCCGCGCCCTCGCGCATGTTAGGGTTCTTCATCCAAGGCCCGGCGACCATGGTGTTGCTGCTCGGCGCATTGGGCCGGACCATCTGGATTGCGGTCAAGTTCGGCGTGTGATTGAAGGCGACCTAAACCGGCAGGCGCAGGATCGCGCGCAGGCCGCCCATCGGTGAATCGGCCAGCAGCAAATCTCCGCCATGGGCGCGGGCGATGTCGCGCGCGATGGCAAGGCCGAGGCCAACGCCGCCGACTTGCAGGTTGCGGCCCTCATCCAGACGGTGGAAGGGGCGGAAGGCTTCTTCGCGGCGGGCTTGCGCGATGCCGGGGCCGTCATCGTCGATGTGGATTTCGATGGCTCTGCCCACGCGGGTGAGCGTGATTTTTGCGCGGTGGCCGTATTTCAGGGCATTGTCGATCAGGTTGGTGACGCAGCGTTTCAAGGCGTTGTGTTTCACCGTGAGAATGATGTTTGCGTCTTCCTCGAAGGTGACGGTTTCGCTGCCCGCTTTTTCGGCGCGGCGGGCGGCGGCGGCGGCGTCGCGCAGAAGCGCGCCGATGTCGGTGGATTGCGCGCTCTCGCCGCCTTCACCGCGGGCGAATTGTAAATATTCGTTGAGCATGTGCTCCATGTCCACGATGTCGCCCTGCAAAGCCTGCACATCAGGGCCGTCGTCCATCATCGCCAATTGCAGTTTGATACGGGTGAGGGGCGTTTTCAGGTCGTGGCTGATACCGGCCAGCATGTCGGTGCGTTGTTGCACATGGCGCTCGATGCGTTCGCGCATGGTGATGAAGGCTTGGGCTGCGCGGCGCACTTCGGTGGCGCCATAGGGTTTGTAGTCGGGCACGGCGCGGCCCTTGCCGAAACTTTCGGCGGCCAGCGCCAACCGCTCGATCGGGCGTACCTGATTGCGCAGGAAAACGACAGCAATTCCCATCAGTATGAGGGATGAGCCGACCATCCATAAAATGAAGATATCCGGGCTTGAAACGGTCACCCGCGCGCGCGGCACCAGTAGCCGCAACACGCCGTCATGGGCTTCCACCCGAATGTCCATCAGATCGCCCATGCGCTGGACATCGTAATGCCGGGTCTCGCCAATTTGCTGCGCGATGACAAATTCGAGCGCGTTTTCGATGGTGCTTGGCGTGCGGCTGCTGTGCACGGGCGCGCCGATCTTGTCCCCCGGATAAAAGCTGATCGTGTAATGCAGCATCTTCTGCGCCTTGGCGCGCAGGATGGGGCGTTCGGCATCGGACGATGTGTCTTCGAGATTGATCAGATAGGCCACATTGGCCGCCACCGCCGCTGCCATCCGCTCGGTGGTGACTTCGAGATGGCGCTCGAAGAAGAAAAAGGACATCGCCCCCTGCAACAGCACGACGGGCGCCACGATGATGATGAGCGAGCGGCCAAACAACCCGCGCGGCAGCAGCCGCTTCAACGCGCGGAACGGGTGCACGCCTCTTGGGCGGGGGTCAGGCGATCCGGTCTGGGACAAGGACATATCCAACATTGCGCACGGTTTGCAGATAGAGCGGCATTTTGGGGTCTTCTTCGATCTTGCGCCTGAGCCGTGTGACCTGCACGTCGATGGAACGTTCCAGCGCCACGCCGAGCCGCACACACAAGTCTCCGCGCGAGAAAGCGCGCCCCGCATTGGCCGCGAACAGCCGCAGCAACGCCGCTTCCGACGAGGTGAGATGCACCGGCTTGCCCTTTTTCTGGAGCACCGCCCGTTCCGGGTCGAACACCGCATCGCCCATCTTCACTTCCTGATAGGCAACGCGGACCACAGGCGTCGTTCGCCTGAGCAGGCTTTCCACCCGCAACAACAGCTCACGCGGCTCAAACGGTTTGGCGAGATAATCATCCGCACCCCGCTCCAGCCCGGCAATGCGATGTTCCGGCTCACCTTGCGCGGTCAGCATGAGGATCGGCACGTCCGAGCGGGTGCGCAGGTCGGCGGCAAAATCGAGGCCGGATTCGCCCGGCATCATCACGTCCAGCACCAGCAGATCGAAGGCCATGCTTTTCATCAGCGCCCGCGCCTCGCCAGCATCGGCCGCCACGCTGACGCGCAGGCCGTTCTGCGTCAGATAACGCTGCAGCAGATGGCGCAGGCGTTCATCATCGTCCACCGCCAGAATGTGGGCATCATTGGTTTTGCCATTCATGGCGCGGCCCGTTTGCGCTGGTCGTCGGCCATCAGCCCGGCCAGCACCCGGCGAAAGCCCATCACCGCGTCCGGCCCCGCTTCGCGGAAGGCGCGCACAAGGGCAGGGCGCCGCGCCTCCCACAGCGCGTTTTCCAGTGCCTCGCCCTTATGCGTCAGACGCAACTGACGCATGCGCCGGTCGCTGGGCGACGGGCGGCGGTCCACATAGTCTGCCGCCAGAAGGTCGTTGAGCACCCGGTTCAGGCTTTGTTTGGTAATGCGCAACTGGGCCAGCAATTGCGCCACTGTCAGCCCCGGCTGGCGGGCGATGAAATGGAGCGCGCGCGCATGGGCTTTACCCAGCCCTGCGTCATTGAGTTGCGGCATTCCAGAGGCCCAAATGTTCTGCATGGCGAAGAAGAGCAAATCTACGCCTTGCTTTAACTCCTCATCGCGCAGGTATAATGGCGAAACAGCAGGCGAATGGCCTGCCAGCTTTATGTCAGTCATACTGACTTATTAGGCCTTTGGGACCTGCGAAACAAGCGCCCCGGGCGGGATAGAGGATTCGAGTTCATGGCAGCAGTTCCGGTGATTCCCTTCGATGATCGCGATGGTTCGATCTGGCTCGATGGCAAACTCGTCCCCTGGCGTGATGCCAAGACCCATGTGCTGACCCATGGCCTGCACTATGCCTCCTGCGTGTTCGAAGGTGAGCGGATGTATAGCGGGCGCATCTATCATCTGGAGGCGCACACGCGTCGGCTGTTCAATTCGGCCCGCATTCTCGGCATGAAGATCCCCTTCACCGAAGACGAGATCAACAAAGCCTGCATCGATACCGCCGCGGCGCAGAACCTGACCGATGCCTATGTCCGCCCGGTGGTCTATCGCGGCAGTGAGATGATGGCGGTGTCGGCGCAGCAGACCAAAATCCATGTCGCCATCGCGGTGTGGCCGTGGGGCAGCTATTTCGACCCCAAAGAGAAGCTCAAAGGCATCCGGCTTGATATCGCCCAGTGGCGCCGCCCTGCGCCTGACACCGCGCCGTTTGAAGCCAAGGCCGCCGGTCTCTACATGATCTGCACCATGTCCAAACACGCGGCCGAAGCGAAGGGCTATGCCGATGCCCTGATGCTCGACTATCGCGGGCTGGTGGCGGAGGCGACGGGCGCGAACATGTTCTTTGTGAAAGACGGCGCGCTCCACACCCCGACGCCGGATTGCTTTCTCAACGGCATCACCCGCCAATCAGTGATCGCGCTGGCGAAAGCCCGCCAGATTCCGGTGATTGAGCGCCACATTGAACCGGGCGAGCTGGATAGCTTCAGCGAATGTTTTCTCACCGGCAGCGCCGCCGAAGTGACGCCCGTTTCGGAAATCGGCCCCCACCGTTTTACCCCCAGCCAGATCAGCGAAACGCTGATGAACGATTACAGCGCCGACACCCACAAAGCTGAGACGGTAAAAATCTAAAAACAGCCTCCCCCCTTGTGGGGAGGTCGAAATTCTAAGAGCGCAGCGAAAAGAATTTCGGGTGGGGGACCGCTCTACGTTACGAGCACAGCCTCCACCTGGCGCGCTAAGCCCAGCGCTTCGCCGCGTCCGCATCCGACACACGCGGCTCCACCCATCGCACCTCGTCCCCGCAATCTTCACGCTTCCAGAACGGCGCGCGGGTTTTGAGGTAGTCCATCAAAAATTCGCAGGCTGAAAACGCTGCCCCGCGATGGGCGGCGGCCACCGCGACCAGCACGATCCGCGCCCCCGGTTGCAATGTTCCAATGCGGTGAATGATGGTGATACCGAGCAATGGCCAGCGCCCGCGCGCCTCCTCTACACATGATCCGATCTGCCGCTCAGTCATGCCGGGATAATGTTCAACTGTCAGCGCGGTCAGCCCGTCGTCGCCGCGCACCACGCCGACAAAATTGGCCACAGCACCAATGCCGGATGTTTCGCCGGTGAGCGCCTCGATCTCGTCATTGAGGTCGAAATCTTCCTGCTGGATGCGGATATGGGCGATCATCCGCCGGTCACCGGCGGGAAAAATGCCACTTCATCGTCAGGCGAAAGCGCTGTGTCGAAGGGCGCGTGTTCCTGATTGACCGCTGCGCGTAAGCGCGCTGGGTCGGCAAACACATCCGCATAACCACCGCCGCGCCGTTGCAGATGGTCGATCAGATCCTGCACCGTTTTGACGTTGGGCGGAGCGGGGAAGGTTTCCTGCGCAATGCCGATCTTTTGCCGGACCCAGGCAAAATAGACGAGCGTCACACCGGCTCTCCATGGGTGCTGCGGGCAGGGCGCACATGGGCGAGCCCGGCCCGGAAGTAGATATAGCCAGTATAAACGGTCAGCGCCGCCGCCAGCCACAACGCACCATACGCAAACGTGCTGTAGGCGCTGGCCGGTGTGCCGGGCACAAAGCCATTGGCGAGCGGGCGCAGGATCATCGCGCCGATGGCAATCATCTGGATGGCGGTTTTCAGCTTGGCGATGCGCGACACCGGCACCGAAACGGCCAGCCCGGCGAGGAATTCGCGCAAGCCCGACACCAGAATCTCGCGTGACAGAATGATCAGCGCCGGAACCAGCTTGTAGCCATCGAACACCCCGTCGGCGACCAGCATCATCAGCGCCACGGCCACCAGAATCTTGTCGGCGATGGGGTCCAGCATTTTGCCGAAATCGGAGCCTGCCTTCAGCTTGCGGGCGGCGAAGCCATCCAGGGCGTCGCTGATCCCGGCGAGGCAGAAGATGGCGAAGGCGGCGATCCGCGCCGATTGGCCCGGCATGATCATGGCGGCCACAAAAACAGGCACCAACCCGATGCGGAACATCGTCAGGATGTTGGGGATATTGAACATGGGGTCGAATGTATCAAAGCTGGCGCGCCCGTCACCCGCCTGGGTGGAAGAAATCGAAAATCTTTTTGGCCAAAGTGGCGCTGATGCCCTCCACGCTTTCCAGATTGGCGAGGCTGGCCCCGGCAACGGCCCGGGCTGAGCCAAAATGTTGCAATAAAGCGCGTTTGCGGGCCGCTCCGATGCCGCCAATCTCATCCAGCGGGTTGGCCCCGATGGCTTTGGAGCGCTTTTTGCGGTGGCTGCCGATTGCAAAGCGGTGCGCCTCGTCCCGCAGGCGCTGGAGGTAATAGAGCACCGGGCTTTTGGGATCGAGGCGGAAAGGCTCCCGGCCCTTGATGTAGAAATGTTCACGCCCGGCATCGCGATCCGGCCCCTTGGAGATGCCGACCAGCAGCACATCCTCAATCCCCTGGTCTTCCAGCACGGTCTGGGCGATGGAAAGCTGGCCCGGCCCGCCATCGATCAGGGCGATATCGGGCCATTTGGTGCGGGCGTCATCGTTTGCGCTTTCCTTCACCAGCCGGGCGAAGCGCCGGGTCAGCACCTCGCGCATCATGCCGTAATCATCGCCGGGCGTGATCTCGGTCGATTTGATGTTGAACTTGCGATATTCGCCTTTTTCGAATCCGTCCGGCCCGGCCACGATCATGCCGCCAAGGGCATGGGCGCCCTGGATATGGGAATTGTCATAAACCTCGATCCGGCGCGGCGGGCTTTCCAGCCCGAAGAGGGCGGCGACCCCTTCGAGCAGTTCGGTTTGTGCTGAATTCTCCGCAAGGCGGCGCAGTAATTGTTCGCGCGCATTGGTCTGCGCCATTTCCACGATCTCGCGTTTCTCGCCGCGTTGTGGCACCGCGATCTCCACCTTGCGCTCGGCGCGCTGGCTGAAGGCATCGGCAATCAGAGCGGCATTCGCGACATCCTCCGACAGCAGGATCAGCGCGGGCGTTGGCCGTTCGTCGTAGAATTGGCCGACAAAACTTTCCAGAACCTCGGCCGTGGTAAGCTCGCGGTCGTGTTTGGGGAAATAGGGCCGGTTGCCCCAGTTCTGCCCGGCGCGGAAAAAGAACACCTGAATGCAGGTTTGCCCGCCTTGCGTGAAGGCCGCGAACACATCGGCCTCGGCAAAAGTGGTGGGGTTGATGCCCTGATGGGATTGGATCTGGTGCATCGCGCGTATGCGATCGCGAAACCGCGCCGCGCTTTCAAAATCCAGCGCCTCGGAGGCGGCGTTCATCGCCCGGCCCAGATCTTCTTGCACGGCGCGGGATTTGCCATTGAGGAATTCTTCCGCCTCACGCACCAGCTCGCTATAGCCAGCTTCATCCACCCGGCCCGTGCAGGGCGCGCTGCAGCGTTTGATCTGAAACAGCAGGCAGGGCCGGGTGCGCGAGTCGAACACCGAGTCTGAACATGACCGCAGCAGAAAGGCCCGTTGCAGCGTATTGAGCGTGCGGTTCACCGCCCCCGCATTCGCAAATGGCCCGAAATAGACGCCCTTGGTGGTTTTCGCGCCGCGATGTTTCAGCAATTGCGGAAACGGATGGTCTTCGCGCAGCAGGATATTGGGAAAGGATTTGTCGTCGCGATACGAAACATTGTAGCGCGGCTTGAGCCGCTTGATGAGGTTGGATTCCAGCAGCAGCGCTTCGGTTTCCGAGGCGGTGGTGACGAACAGCATCTCCGCCGTCTCCGCGATCATGCGGGCGATGCGTTCGGTATGGCCGCCGGATTTGGCGTAAGATGCGACCCGCTTTTTCAGGCTCTTGGCTTTGCCGACATAGAGCACCGTGCCCTTGTCATCGAGCATCCGGTAGACGCCTGCCTGATCGGGCAGGGTCTTCAGATAGGCCTGAATGCGCGCAGGGCCTTTCAGCGGCGCGGCGCTAAGGGTTTCGTCGGTCATGGCTTACATATAATGCGCAGGCGCCACGGGTGCTATTGTGATGCCCGATGCGGTGCCTGACGCTCGATTTCCACCCCGGCGCTTTCCGCGCCCGGCAGTGCGTGCAGTTTTTCCACCCGCACCCGGGCGGTTTTCACGCGGGAATCGGCAAAACAGGCCTCCGTGATCCGCTCCGCCAGGGTCTCTGCAAGGTTGATATGGCCTGCGGCGACAAGGGTGCGAATTTTCTGCTCGATGGTGGCGTAATCGACCACCCGTTCCAGCCGGTCCGCCACCGCGATCACATCTTCCACCGCCAGATCGACATTGATCCGCACCGGTTGCAGTTTGCCCTGCTCATGGCCGTAGACGCCGATCTGGGCGAGCAGCTCCAGATTGCGGATGAAGACATGGCGGATGCCGCGCGCCGCATCGGCAATACACAGAGGTTGTACATTGTGTGACGTGGTCATGATTATTCTTTCACGCGCGTATCGGCGGTTTGCCAGATCAGGTGCTGGCCGCCATCCACCGCGATCATCTGTCCGGTGACCGACGGCGCATCCAGCAAATAGCGCACGCCGGCGCAAATGTCCTGTGGGTCTGCGCCGTGGCCGAGCAGGGTTGCCGTTTGTTGGCGCTCGAAATCGTCGACCGACTGGCGCTCATTGCGCAAGGTTGGCCCCGGCCCGATGGCGTTCACCCGCACTTTGGGGGCCAGCGCCTGCGCCAAAGTGGTGTTCAGCCAGTGCAGCCCCGCTTTGGAGAGGCTGTAGGAGACGAATTGCGGCGTCGGCTTCAACACCCGCTGGTCGATGATATTGACGATGGCGCCGCCGCCATCGCGCGGGACCTGCCGGGCAAAGGCCTGCGACAGCACGAACGGCGCGCGCAGGTTGGTTTCCATATGCTTGTCCCAGGAAGCGCGGTCGGCGCTGTACCATTCATCGTTCTCGAAGATCGAGGCACTGTTGATCAGCGCGGTCAGGGCCCCGAGTTCGGCGACAGCGCGCGCCACCAGCCCTTCGGTTTCAGCCTCCTGCGCCAGGTCGGCTTTGAGCAGGGCGGTCTTGATCCCGGCGCTTTTGGCATCGGCCTCAGTGGCGCGGGCCTCTTTTTCGGAGCGATGGTAATGAATCGCCACGTTCCAGCCATGACGCGCCAGATCCAGCGCGATAGCTCGCCCGAGCCGCTTGCCCGCCCCCGTCACCAAAACGTTTCTGGTCGTCATGTCTCAATGATAGCCGATATCGGCGCGCACCTTGCCGCGAAACACCCAATAGGACCAGCCCGAATAGACCAGAATAACCGGGAGCAGAAACAAGGTTCCCAGAATCAGGAACAATTGGGTGGAGGGATCGGACGCCGCCTCCCACAGGGTGAACTGGTGCGGCACGATCATCGGCCACAGGCTGATCCCGATGCCGAGATAGGACATGGCGAACAGCGCGACCGCATAGAGGAAGGGCGCAAATTCATCCCGCCCGATGGCCCGCCATTCGAGGAACGCCAGCACCGCCGTGATCACCGGCACCGGCGCCAGATAGGCGATGTTGGGCCAGGAGAACCAGCGCTGCGCAATATCTGCGCTGGCGAGCGGCGTCCACAGGCTGACAATGCCAATGCAGGCCAGCACCCCCAGAAAACAGATGCGGGCCTGCGCCCGCGAACGGATTTGCAACTCGCCCTCTGTTTTCAAAATCAGCCAACACGCGCCCAGCAGCCCGTAGCCGAACACCAGCGCCACGCCGGTCAGCAGCGAGAACGGGGTGAAGCAATCAAAGCTGCTCCCGGCGAAATGGCGGCCATCGACCTTGAAGCCTTGGATAAACGCGCCCAGCACGATGCCTTGCGCAAAGGTGGCGATGGCAGAGCCGTAATGAAATGCCTTATCCCAGAAGGTGACGTGCTCGGCATCGCGATAGCGAAACTCAAACGCCACGCCGCGAAACACCAGCGCCAGCAGCATGATCAGAAGGGGAAAATAGACGGCGGGCATGATGATCGCGAAGGCCAGCGGAAAGGCGGCCATCAAGCCAATGCTGCCCAGCACCAGCCAGGTCTCATTGCCATCCCAGATCGGCGCAATGGAATTCATCACCAGATTGCGTGAATCCCTATCAGGGGCGAAGCGATATAAAATGCCGACGCCCAGATCGAAACCATCGAGCATCACATAGAAGAAAACCGCGAGGCCAAGGATCAGCGTCCAGGCTGGTACAAGATCGAAAATCATCTGTGTCCCTCCGGCACGCCGACAACGGGATATTTGGCGACACCGCTTTCAACAGGGCCGCTTTCATCGCCGCCGCCCGGTCCCTTGCGCACGATCCGCCGCATCAACAATCCCCCCGCCGGGAACATGATCAGATAGACGATGACATAACCGGCCAAGGATAGCGCCACATCCATGCCGGTGAGCGATGGTGAAACCGAATCTGCCGTGCGCATCAGGCCATAGACGGTCCAGGGCTGACGGCCGACCTCCGTAGTGGTCCAGCCCGCGATCACCGCGATGAAACCAATGGGGCCGGCATATTCACAGAGCCGCAAATACCAGTCCACCGTCAGTTTTTTGCGCAGGCGTAAATACAGGCTCAGAACAACAATGCCCAGCATGATCAGCCCAAGCCCCACCATGATGCGGAAGGCAAAGAACGTAACCGCCACCGGCGCACGCTGATCGCGCGGATAGTCTTTGAGCGCGGGTACAGCACGGTCGAGGCTATGGGTCAGAATGAGGCTGCCCAGCAGCGGCACCTCGATCACCGCGTGGTTGGTTTCATTTTTCTGGTCGGGCAATGCAAACAACACCAGCGGGGTTGGCGTCGTGCGTTCCCAATTGGCTTCGATTGCGGCGAGCTTGGCGGGCTGATGTTCCAGCGTGTTGAGCCCATGCAGATCACCGAGAAAAATTTGCAGTGGCACCAGCACAGTGAGCAGCCACAGCGTCATCGACACCATGAGCCGCCCTTCTGTGGGAAAATTGCCCCGGCGGATCAGCCACGCCCCAACCCCGACCACCACAAAAGCGGTGGTCACATAAAAGCCGACCACCGTGTGGAAAAAGCGATAGGGAAAGGACGGATTGAAAATAATCGCAAACCAGTCGACCGGGAAAAAGCGGCCGTCGACCAATTTGTGCCCTGTGGGCGTTTGCATCCAGCTATTGGTCGCCAGAATCCAGAACGACGAAAACAGCGTGCCCGCCGCCACAATCAACGCAGATGCAAAATGCGCCCAGCGCGGCACCAGCGTGCGCCCGAACAACAACACGCCCAGAAACGCCGATTCCAGAAAGAACGCCATCAACCCTTCATACGCGAGAAGGGGAGATATGACGTTCGCGGTCGCGTCGGAGAACCGGCTCCAATTGGTGCCGAACTGAAACGGCATGATGATGCCGGAGACCACGCCCATGCCAAACGAAATGGCGAAGATCTTGGTCCAGAACGCCGACATCCGCAGCCAGACCTCGCGGCCGGTGAAAAAGTGGATGCCTTCAAGCAGCGCGATGTAAGAGGCCAGCCCGACCGTGAAAGCCGGAAGAAGAATGTGAAACGCGATTACCCAGGCAAACTGCAACCGAGAGAGCAGAAGCGGATCGAAGTCCATGCCGACACCTCGCGAAGGTGCGCAAAGCATAGACCAACAGCAGATGGAATACTTGCTACTTTTTAACTCACAAAGCCGACTTAACGCACAAAGCCGACAAGGTGCTTGACCTCGGCCATGATGGGGGCTGCAATCGCCCGCGCTTTTTGCGCCCCATCGCGCAATATCCGGTCGATCTCGCCGGGGTCGGCCAGCAGGCGATTCATCTCCTGCTGGATCGGGCTGAGTCGCTCAACCGCCAGATCCGCCAGCGCCGTTTTGAAGCCGGAGAAGTTCTGCCCGGCAAACTGCGCAATCACCGCGTCCTGCGGCATGTCCGAAAGCGCGGCATAGATATTGATCAGGTTCTCTGCTTCGGGGCGCCCGGCAAGGCCGTCCTTGGAATCTGGCAGGGGGTGTATGTCGGTTTTTGCTTTGCGGAATTTCTGGGCGATCGTTTCGGCGTCATCGGTCAGATTGACCCGCGCGTTGTCGCTCTCATCCGATTTCGACATCTTCTTGGTGCCGTCGCGCAGGCTCATCACCCGCGTGGCTGCCCCCGTGATCACCGGCTCGGGCTGCGGAAAGAAATCGGCCACGCCAAAATCATGGTTGAATTTCTGCGCAATGTCGCGCGCCAGTTCGAGGTGCTGCTTCTGGTCTTCGCCCACCGGCACATGGGTTGCCTTGTAGACCAGAATATCCGCGGCCATCAGCACCGGATAGGTGTAGAGCCCAACGCTTGCCCGCTCTTTGTGCTTGCCGGACTTTTCCTTGAACTGGGTCATGCGGTCGAGCCAGCCAAGGCGGGCCACGCAGCTGAACACCCAGGCAAGCTCCGCATGTTCGGGCACCTGGGACTGGTTGAAGATCGGCGTGCGCGCCGGATCGACCCCTGCCGCGATATAGGCCGCCGCCACCCTGCGGGTGGATTGGGATAGCGCAGCGGGATTTTGGTAGCCGACATCCTGGGTGATGGCATGCATGTCCACCACGCAGAACAGGCAATCCATCTGTTG
>DATJDE010000526.1:0-4353 GCA_035497595.1 Rhizomicrobium sp.
GCGGGCAAAAAGGGGCATCCTACAAATCTGAATACGTATTCAGATTACAGCAGCACCCAATCCCAGTCAATCAGTCCCGGTCAATCGTTTCGTCTAATGATCAAACGCACCGGCCTACCACTTGAAGAGGCTTTCCATGTCCGTGATGCCCCGTGACGATCAGATCGAGGCCCTCGCCCAAAGCACCGAGGACGGGCCGATCGTCATGGTCAACCTGCTGCGCTTTCGCGACACAGCACTCTACGCCCCCGAGCTTGCGGAAGCTGGCGAACAGCTTTCGGGCCGCGATGCCTATCGCCGTTATGGCGCAACCGCATTGGCTTGCGTGCTGGAAACCGGCGGCACAATCACCTGGGGCGGGCGGCAGGAATTGGTGATGATCGGCGGCCCGGACGATGTGTGGGATGAGGTGATGTGCGTGCGCTACCCCTCCCGCACCGCCTTTCTGGAAATGACCGCGCGGCCCGATTATCGTGCCGCGCTCTATCACCGCGATGCGGGGTTGGCGCGCACGGTGCTGCTCTGCTGCTCCGCCGGAACGGCGGCGTAAAGCCATGGGCCGCAAAATTCTGTTCATCACCACAGATCAGCAGCGTTTTGATTCCCTCGGCTGCAATGGCAATCGTTTCTGCCGCACACCCCATATCGATGCGCTGGCCAAGGCTGGCATCAACTATAAACGTGCCTATAACCAGAACACAGTCTGCATGCCTGCCCGCTCCACCATGCTGACCGGGCAGTATGTGCGCAGCCACGGCGTCTTCGCCAATGGCGTGCCGCTGCCGGAGGATGCGCCAAGCTTTGCGCAACATCTCAAGGACAAAGCGGGTTATAAAACCGCGCTGATCGGCAAGGCCCATTTCGAACCGGCCTTCGATCCCCGTTTCAAATATCGCGAAAACGCCCGCCAGCGCGACAATGATTTCGGCCCCTGGCGCGGCTTCGACTATGCCGTCCACGCCATGCACATCGCCAATTTTGGCGGCAGGCCGGTCGGCCATTACGGGCGCTGGTTGCGGGAAAAAGACAAAGCGGTGTTCGACGCCTGGCCCCCCGTGCTGGATGCGCGGCCCGGCGGCGAGACAGGTGCACCCGAAACCGCCAATCACGCCATCCCGCGCGGGCTCTATCACACCGACTGGCTGGCAGACCTTGCGGAAAACTGGCTGGACACGCTGGCCGCCGATGATGATTTTCTGCTGTGGCTCAGTTTTCCCGATCCGCATCACCCCTGGGATCCGCCGGCCTCCGAACTGTCACGCTGCGCCTGGCGCGACCTGCCGCTGCCCGATGGTCTGCCGCGCGATGAGGATCAATTGCGCAAAATTCTGGGCAACAAACCCGCCCATTGGCTGGCCTATTACGACGGCACCTTCGCCAATATCGAAGGCGGGCCGATGAACTTCACCCCGCGCCAGCTCAGCCCCGACAATATTCGCGAGATCAATGCCAAAGTGCATGTGATGAACGAGTTGGTGGACGAAGCGATTGGCCGGGTGATGGCAAAAATCGCGGCCCGCGGCTGGGACAATGATACCGATGTGATCTTCACCACCGATCACGGCGAATTGCAGGGCGATTTTGGTTTTGTCTATAAAGGCCCGTTCCATGTCGATGCGCTGATGCGGCTGCCTTTCATCTGGCGCCCGGCGCCAAATGCGAACATCGCGCCCGCCACTGTCGAACAACCCGTCGAGCAAACCGATCTTGCGCCCACCTTCTGCGCCATTGCAGGGCTCGCGCCCGCGCCCTGGATGCAAGGCAAGGCACTGCCCGTTTCAGAAGACGCATCGCGCCAGCGCGCGCTGTGCGAATGGGACAGCCAGTTTCCCGGCTACGGTTTTCACCTGCGCTCAATCATCCGCGATGGCTACAGCCTGACGCGCTATGAACCCTCGACACCGGGCGAATCCAACGGGCTGGAAACGCACTGGCCGCAATTTGCGCAACTCTCCACCAACATCCGTTACGATGGCAGCGAAGGTGAGTTATACGATCTGCAAAACGATCCGCAGCAATGGAACAATCTGTGGGACGACCCACAACATGCCACGCTCAAGTCCGATCTGATCGCGGACCTCTATGACAATCTGCCCGAAGAACGCAGTGTAAAACTCAAAGTCGAAGCGCCCGCCTGATCAGCGCGGCTTCGGCACCAGTTTCAAAATCCGGCCCGCTTCATTGTCGGTGAGCAGATAGAGCGCGCCCTCCGGCCCTTGCCGAATGTCGCGGATGCGTTCGTTCAAATGGGCAAGCAGCCGTTCCTCACCCACCACCGCATCGCCCTTCAGCACCAGGCGGCGCACATCCTTATATTTCAGCGCGCCGATAAACAGATTGCCTGTCCACTGGGGAAAAAGCGTACCGTTATAAAACGCCATCCCCGATGGCGCGATGGACGGGTCCCAATAATAGAGCGGCTGATCAAGCCCCGCCTTTTTCGTTCCCACGCCAATTTTCGCACCGGAATAATCCACCCCATAGGTAATCACCGGCCAGCCGTAATTATGACCTTTGGCGATGCGATTGATTTCATCGCCGCCCTTGGCGCCATGCTCAACATCCCACAGCGAACCATCTGACGGGCGAATAGCCAGCCCTTGCGGATTGCGATGCCCAAGCGACCAGATTTCGCCGCGCGCCTCTTTGCGCCCAACAAAAGGATTGTCAGCCGGGTTGGCCCCATCCTTTCGGATACGCACAATCTTGCCATTATCGGCGGCCAGGCTTTGCGCCATGTCGCGCTGGGTAAAACGGTCACCCACCGTCACGAACAACTGCCCATCACGCCCGAACAGCAGCCGCCCACCCAGATTGATCGCCGGTCCGTTGGACGGTACGGCCCGGAAGATGACACGCACATCTTCCAGCGCAGGCCCCGCGCCCAGCCGGGCGCGGGCCACACTGAGCCCCTGCCCACCACCCGCGCGCGGTTCGAAATACGCTATATAAAGTGTCCGGTTCTGCGCGAAGGCAGGATCGAGTTCCACATCAAACAGCCCCGCCTGTCCGCCTTGCGTCACCACCTTGGGCACACCAGCCAGCGGCGCGGAAAGTTTGCCATCCGCCGTCACCAGCCGCATCTGGCCCACCCGCTCGGTCACAATCATCCGCCCATCCGGCAGAAACCGCAGCCCCCAGGGATATTTCAGGCCAGACGCAACGGTCACCACGGAAAACGCCGCGTCAGAGGTAACAGCCGGTGCCCGCGTCAGGCCGGGCACAGGGGCCTGAGCCGCCCCGCCCCACTCTTCTGCCGAGGCAACCGCAAAACCCGACAAAACCATCAAAACGGCCAGACCACAGGCTTTCATGCGCAGGCACACTCCCAAAACATCAGCTTTGCAACGCAAAGCGCGACCCAAGGGTAGCGGCGGGGGCGCGAAATGTCTTCTTCCCTACCTGCCCGTCTGATATGGGGCGCGAGCTTGAGTGAAAGTTGGATCTGATGCCGCCATTGCTTCTTCTGCAGGATATTCACCTGACCTTCGGCAGCACCGCGCTGCTCGATGGGGCGGAGCTTTCGGTCAGCGCCGGGGAAAAACTGTGCCTTGTCGGGCGCAACGGCTCTGGCAAATCCACTTTGCTCAAAGTGGCGGCGGGCTTGCTGGAGGCCGATGGCGGAACCCGCTTTCTGCAACCGGGCGCAACCGTGCGCTACCTGCCGCAGGATCCCGATCTGTCCGCCTTCACCACCACCCGCCACTATGTCGAGGCCGGGCTCGCGCCGGGCGATGATCCGGCCCGTGCCTTTTCGCTGCTCGGCAAACTCGGCCTCAGCGGCGATGAGCCCACCTCCAGCCTGTCTGGCGGCGAAGCGCGGCGCGCGGCGCTCGCCCGCGCACTGGCGCCCTCGCCCGATATTCTGTTGCTGGACGAACCGACCAACCATCTCGATCTGCCCGCCATCGAATGGCTGGAAGGCGAACTTTCACAATTGCGCTCCGCCCTTGTGCTGATCAGCCATGACCGGCGCTTTCTGCAAAATCTCTCGCGCATCACCGTGTGGCTCGATCGCGGGCGGGCACGGCGGCTGGAACGCGGCTTTTCCCAGTTTGAAGCCTGGCGCGATGACGTGCTGGCGCAGGAAGAGATCGAGCGTCACAAGCTGAACCGCCGCATCGCGATGGAAGAAGACTGGGTGCGTTATGGCGTCAGCGGCAGGCGCAAACGCAACCAGGGCAGGCTCGCACGGCTCAACGACATGCGGGGCAACCGGCGCGAACAATTGCAGGCCGTCGGCACCGTCAAACTCGTGGCATCGGAAAAAGAAGAGGGCGGCAGCCGCGTCATCGACGCCAAAAAGATTTCCAAAAGCTTTGGGGATCGCACCGTGGTGAACGATGTCTCGAT
>DATJDE010000527.1:0-5068 GCA_035497595.1 Rhizomicrobium sp.
CGGCTCGCCAGTTTTCTTGCCATTGCCAAGGGCGACATCCCGACCCGCAACTGGTTTCGCCTGGGCCGCACCATGATGCCGCTTCGGCGCGGCTCGGTGCTGCTGTCCTGGTCCGGCTCGATGTTCGAATATCTCATGCCCACCATGTTGATGCGCGAACCGGCCGGCAGCCTTCTGGCGCAAAGCAATCGCCTCGCGGTGGAACGCCAGATCAGTTATGGCCGCGAACTCGGCATTGCCTGGGGCATTTCCGAATCGCAATACAACGCCCGCGACCGCGAACAGAATTACCAATATTCCGGTTTCGGCGTGCCCGATCTCGGCCTCAAGCGCGGCCTCAGTGAAAACACCGTGGTTGCGCCCTATGCGACGGGCCTTGCCGCCATGGTGGCGCCGGCTGCGGCGCTGAAAAACTTCAACCGTCTCACCCGCGTCGGGGCGCGTGGCCGTTATGGCTGGTACGAAGCGATCGATTACACGCCCGCGCGCATCCCGGAAGGGGCGTCATATGCGGTGGTCTACTCTTACATGGCCCATCATCAGGGGATGACGATCATCGGCATTGCCGATGTGATCCATGATGGCCTCACCCGTGAACGCTTCCACGCCGAACCGATGGTGCGCGCCACAGAACTTCTGTTGCAGGAACGCATGCCGCGCGATGTGTCGGTGGCAAGGCCGCCGCCGGAACTGCGCACCGGCGCGGTGGTGCTGTATCAATCGGCGCCCCCTGCGGTGCGCCGTTTCACCTCGCCTCATACCGCGGCCCCGCGCACCCAGCTTCTGTCCAACGGCCAATATGCGGTGATGCTCACGGCGGCGGGCGCAGGCTACAGCCGCTGGGGAGATTTTGCGGTCACCCGCTGGCGCGAAGATGCCGCGCGGGACAATTGGGGCACCTTTATCTATCTGCGCGATGCGCGCAGCGCCGTCACCTGGTCGGCAGGCTATCAGCCGATGGCCGCCGAAGCCGACAGCTATGAAGCGATCTTCGCCGAGGACCGCTGCACATTGGTGCGCAACGATCTGGCGCTGATGACCACGCTCGATCTGGTGGTCTCGCCGGAAGAAGATGCCGAAGTGCGGCGCGTCTGCATCACCAATCATGGTGGGCGCACGCGCGAGATCGACATCACCTCTTACGCCGAACTGGCGCTCGCCCGGCCCAATGACGATGCGGCCCATCCGGCATTCTCGAAAATGTTTGTGGTCACCGAATTCGATCCGGTGCTTGGCGCGCTGTTCGCCACCCGCCGCGCGCGCAGCCCCGGCGATCCGCAAATCTGGGCCGCCCATCTCAGCGTGGTCGAAGGCGAAACTGTCGGCGAAGTGCAATATGAAACCGACCGCGCCCGTTTTCTGGGGCGCAATCGCGATGCGCGTGGCCCCAAGGCGGTGACCGAAGGCTGGCCGCTGTCCAACACCGTGGGCACGGTGCTCGATCCGATGTTCTCCTTGCGCCGCCGGGTCATCATCCCGCGCGGACAAACCGTGACGGTCGCGTTCTGGACCATTCTCGGCAGCAGCCGCGAAGATGTGGCCGCGCTGGCCGACAAACACCGCGACAGCGCGGCCTTCACCCGCGCCGCCACCTTGTCGGCCACCCAGTCACAGGCCCATCTGCAATATCTTGGTATCGCGGCGGATGAAGCCCATCTGTTCCAGCAACTCGCCAATTTCGTGCTCTACCCGGAAGCTGCCTTGCGTGCCCCGCAGGATGTGTTGCGCCGCGCGGGACCAGGCTCGCAATTATGGCCACTGGGCATTTCGGGCGATCTGCCCATCGTGCTGCTGCGGCTGGATGATGTGGATGACATCGAAATCGCCCGCCAGCTCTTGCGCGCCCACAGCTATTGGCGGGAAAAACTGTTGCAAGTCGATCTGGTGATCCTCAACGATCGCCCGGCCTCTTATGCGCAGGATCTGCAAATCGCGCTCGATGGGTTGGTCCGCGCCCATGGCGACCGGGGCGGGCCCCCTGCCGGCAGCATTTTTCTGTTGCGCGAGGATCTGCTGGCGCCGGGGCTGCGCGAGCGTCTGCTGGCCGCTGCCCGTGTGCTGCTCTCCAATCGTCACGGCACACTGGCCAAACAGCTCAGCTTTGCACTCGATGAAAAAGCGGCAACTCCGCCGCCGCAGCGCGTCACCCCGGCCAAGCCGGAGCCGGTGCGCACCAATCTGCCCCGGCTGGAATATTCCAACAGCTTTGGCGGCTTCACGGAAGATGGCCGCGAATATGCGATTGTGATGAACAATGGCCAGCTGCCGCCCGCGCCCTGGGTGAATGTGATCGCCAATGAGGCGTTCGGCTTTCTCGTGTCCTCCGGCGGTGCTGGTTTCAGCTGGGCCCATAACAGCCAGCAGTACCAGATCACTGCCTGGTCCAACGATCCGGTGACCAATGAATCGAGCGAGATCATCTATCTGCGTGATCTGGACAGCGGTGAGGTGTGGAGCCCGACCGCCTATCCCATGCGCGATCTGCAGGCGAGCCAGGTCGCCTATCACGGGCAGGGCTATTCGCGGTTCGAACATGGCGCGCGCGGTATCGCCGCCGAACTCACCCAGTTCGTGCCGCTGAAGGATTCAGTCAAGATCAGCCGTCTCACACTCACCAATCGCAGCACCCGCACGCGCAACCTGTCGGTCACCGCCTATGTGGAATGGTGCCTCGGCCCCAATCGCAGCAAATCGCAAAACGCCATCATCACCGAGATGGACACAAGCACCGGCGCGCTGTTCGCGCAAAATCCGGTGAGCGAAGATTTCGCCAATCATGTTGTGTTTCTCGATATGCAAGGGCGTCAAAGCGCATGGACCGGCGACCGCCGCGAATTCATCGGCCGCAACGGCACGCCCGAACGCCCGCTGGCGCTGGCAGACGACACCGCTTTGTCCATGCGCACCGGGGCAGGGCTTGATCCTTGCGGCGTGCTGCAAAGTGTTTTGCGCCTCGCGCCCGGCCAATCCGCCGAGCTTGTGATCACGTTGGGAGAAGCCGAAAATCGGGAGTTGGCGCAAAATCTCGTCCTTCGCACCCGCAAAGCCGATCCCGCAACGCTGCTCGCAGAGGTCAAGGCGTTCTGGGACCAGACGCTTGGTACCATCGAGGTCAAAACCCCCGACCGGTCGATGGACTTAATGCTCAATCGCTGGCTGCTGTATCAAACGCTGGCCTGCCGGCTCTGGGCCCGCGCCGGATTTTATCAGGCGAGCGGTGCCTATGGCTTCCGCGATCAGCTTCAGGATTGCATGGCGCTGTGCCTCAGCCATCCAGGCCTTGCCCGCGCCCAGATTTTGCGTGCCGCCGCGCGCCAGTTTCCCGAAGGCGACGTGCAGCATTGGTGGCTGCCGGAAAACGGCAAGGGCGTGCGCACCAGCATTTCCGACGACAGGGTGTGGCTGACTTATGTGGTCGATCACTACATCGCCGTCACCGGCGACAGCGCTATTCTCGACGAGCAGATCGCCTTTCTTGACGGGCCGGTGCTGAAACCGGGCGAGCACGAAGCCTTCTTCGAGCCGCGCGTCTCGGATCACACCGCGACGCTCTATGAACATTGCGCCCGGGGCCTGGATCTCAGTCTGCCGGTCGGCAGCCATGGCCTGCCCTTGATGGGCACCGGCGACTGGAATGACGGCATGAACCGGGTCGGCGAAGGCGGGCAGGGCGAAAGCGTCTGGCTTGGCTGGTTCCTGTTCGATGCGTTGAGGAAATTTATCCCGGTCGCGGAAAGCCGTGCCGACGGCAGACGCGCCGCCGCCTGGCTGCTGCACACCAGCATGCTGAAAGATGCGCTCGAAGATACCGCCTGGGATGGCGATTGGTATCGCCGGGCCTATTTCGACGATGGCACGCCGTTGGGCTCGGTCGCCAATGCCGAATGTCGGATCGATTCCATCGCCCAGTCGTGGAGCGTGCTGTCGGGTGCGGCAGAACCGGCCCGTGCCGCCCGCGCCATGGAAGCGCTGGACAAATATCTGGTGCGCGGCGGCGACCAGATGATTTTGCTGTTCTCGCCGCCTTTCGTCCATTCCGAGCACGATCCGGGCTACATCAAAGGCTATCCTGCGGGCCTGCGGGAAAATGGCGGCCAATATACCCATGGCGTGTTGTGGTCGGTCGCCGCTTTCGCCGAACTGGGCAATGGCGACAGGGCAGGCGATCTGTTCTGGATGCTCAACCCCATCAACCACACCCGCAGCCGCACCGGGGCGCAGCGCTATCGCGTCGAGCCTTACGTCACGACCGGCGATGTCTATTCCCAGCCGCCCCATGTCGGGCGCGGTGGCTGGAGCTGGTATTCCGGCTCAGCCGCCTGGATGTACCGGGTGGGTATGGAATGGATTTTGGGCTTGCGCGTGCAAAACGGCGCGTTGTTGTTCGATCCCTGCATCCCGTCCCACTGGCCTGGCTTCCAAGCCACCATCCGCCAAGGTGAGGCGACCTATGACATCACGGTGGAAAACCCGCGCGGGGTTTGCAAAGGCGTGGCCGAACTGTATCTCGACGGTGTGCCGGTCTCGGGCAGTATCGCCCTGGCCCGCGCACCCGGCCGCTATTCCATCCGCGCCGTGCTGGGGCCTGCGCCGACCGGCGAACGGCAGGCAAACGCGGCGCAATAACTGAGGGCCGCAAAAGAGGTGATATGAGCCAGAACAATCCCCGTGCGGGCCAGATGCCCGAACCATCCGAACTGGTCGATCTTACGCGCCTGATCGCGGCCTATTACAGTGGCAAACCCGATCCGTCCGTCCCTGCCCAAAGGGTCAGCTTCGGCACCTCGGGCCATCGCGGCAGCGCCTTCGATACGGCGTTCAACGAAAACCACATCGCTGCCATCGCCCAGGCGATCTGCGATGATCGCAAAGCTCGCGGAATCGACGGCCCGCTCTATCTCGGCAAAGACACCCACGCCCTTTCCGAACCTGCCTTCAAAACGGCGCTCGAAGTGCTTGCCGCCAATCAGGTGGTGACGATGATCGACGCGCAAAACGGCTTTACGCCCACGCCCGCGATCAGCCACGCCATTCTCACCTATAATGAAAACCGTGACAGCGGGCTGGC
>DATJDE010000528.1:0-2501 GCA_035497595.1 Rhizomicrobium sp.
AAAGAATTTCGGGTGGGGGGCTGCATTCAAAAATAAAACACAACACCCCCACCTGTCATGGCCCGCCAAGTGCGGGCCACCCAGCTGACACCGCACAACAGTCAGACAGTTCAGAAAACTCGCAACGAACTTTGATGCACCAACTAAGCGACACCTCGATGGCCCGCACTCGGCGGACCATAATCAGCTTCACCCGCGCGCCAGCGCCAGCGCCAGCGCCGCGCCCGCATCAATCCGCCCATCATAGAGCGCCCGCCCAATCACCACGCCCGCAACATTCGGCGCATCCGCCGCGCGCAGCGCAGCAATATCTTCAATCCCCGCAACACCACCCGATGCGATCACCGGAATAGAAACCGCGCGCGATAATTCCGCCGTCGCGGACACATTCACGCCCTGCAACATCCCATCACGCGCAATGTCGGTGAAAATAATTGCCGCCACACCAGCATCCTCAAAGCGCCGCGCCAGATCGCTCGCCTCCAGCGTAGAGGTCTCGGCCCAACCCTCAACCGCCACCTTGCCGTCCCGCGCATCAATCCCCACCGCAATCCGCCCCGGATGGGCCGCCGCCGCGCGCTTCACCAAATCAGGGTCACGCAAAGCCGCAGTGCCAAGGATCACCCGCGTAATCCCCGCCTCCAGCCAGCCCTCAATTCCTGCCATATCGCGCAAACCGCCGCCCAGCTGGATCGGCAAAGAGATCGCCGCCCGAATGGCGCGAATAGCTGCCGCATTGACCGAGCGCCCCTCGAACGCGCCATTCAGATCAACACAATGCAGCCACTCAAATCCCGCCTCAGCAAAGCTACGCGCCTGATCGGCAGGGCTGTCGTTGAAAACAGTCACCTCATCCATCGCGCCGCGCTTCAACCGCACGCAACTGCCGTCTTTCAGATCGATCGCGGGAAATAAAATCATGGCTGCCAACTCAAAAAGTTCCCAAGCAAAGTAAGCCCAACAGATTGGCTCTTTTCCGGGTGAAACTGCGTGCCCGCAATATTGCCGTGCCCGACAATCGCATTCACCGGCCCGCCATACTCGGTGCGTGCAATCACATCGCCGTCTTGCGCCACCCGCATCTCGAAGGAATGAACGAAATAGGCATGCGCCCCCGGTGCAATGTTTTTGGTTAGCGCGTGCTCACGCGCCAAAGAAAGCCCGTTCCACCCCATATGCGGAATCTTCAACGCGGGATCGGAAGGGGCAAGCTTCACCACCTCCCCATCAATCCAGCCAAGCCCCGGCGTGTCGCCAAACTCCCGGCCCACTTTCGCCAAAAGCTGCATCCCGACACAAATACCCAGAAACGGCGTGCCCTTGTTCAGCACCGCCTCACTCATCGCAGCGATCATGCCAGGCAACGCGCCCAACCCCGCCATGCAATCGGCAAAAGCCCCAACCCCCGGCAACACAATCCGCCCGGCAGAGGCGACCACCTCAGGGTCCGCCGTCACCACAATCTGCTGCCCGGTCGCGCCCTGATCGGCGGCGCGCGCCAAAGCCTTTTCAGCCGAGCGCAAATTGCCCGAGCCATAATCAATCAACGCCACGATTTCGGAAGTGTCTGCCATGTATAAACGTCAGAGATCACACGAATGCGGCGCCTTCATATAGGCGAAACCCCATCCTGACCACCTGCTCACTTGCCGATGCAGAAATCCCGAAAGATCACATCCAATAGGTCTTCGACATCCACCTTGCCGGTGATCCGCCCGATGGACCGCAAGGCAAGGCGCACATCCTCGGCCATCAGTTCCGGCTCTACCGCGCCAAATGCCCGTTCCAGCGACCCCGCCGCCGCCTCCAGCGCATGGCGATGGCGCGCGCGGGAAATTACCGGCGCATCGCGCGGCCCCTCCAGTTTCGCGGCCACAAGCCGGGTCAGTTCGGCGACGACCCCGTCCAACCCCTCACCGGTCTTGAGCGAGAGCGGCACCCCCTCACCCGCCCGGCCCAGATCGGCCTTGTTCCAAATCACCAGATCGGCCCGTTCCGTCACCCCATCATCGGGTTCCGCGCCATCGCGCACCAACACCACCAGATCGGCCACCTCCGCCCGCGCCCGCGCCCGGCGCACCCCTTCGGCTTCAATCGCATCCACCGTCTCACGCAAGCCAGCGGTATCGGCGAGCGTGACCAGATAGCCGCCAAGGTCCAGCCGTACCTCAATCACATCGCGCGTCGTGCCGGCGATCGCGGAGACAATTGCCACCTCTCGCCGCGCCAAAGCGTTGACCAGACTACTCTTTCCAGCGTTCGGGTGTCCGATCACCGTTATCAGAAGCCCGTCACGAACCAGCTCTCCGCGCCTGTCGTCCGCCAGATGGGCCGCAATCTCCCGGCCCAGCGCGCCAATGCCGCCCCGCGCCCGCGCCATCACATCTTCGGGTAATTCCTCGTCGGAAAAATCAATCGCCGCCTCGGCCCAGGCCGCTGCCGCAATCAGCCGAGCACGCCAGCCCTCATACAGCGCCAGCAATGCCCCATCATATTGGCGT
>DATJDE010000529.1:0-8656 GCA_035497595.1 Rhizomicrobium sp.
CAGCGCGTCGAATTCATCGTTGGATTGCGTGGTGGGCACGCGCCGCGACAGGTTGCCTTGAACGATCTCCTCACTGGTCCGGTTGATGGAATCCAGCCTCGACAGAATGTTGCGGCTGACAAAGCCGCCCCCGATGAAGCCGAGCAGCAACATCAGCCCGACCGTCCAGGGCAGGGTTGTGGTGAACAGCCGGACTGTTTCGTAGCGTTCATGCACATCGCGCGCGACCAGAAGCTGGAAGCCGCCGGTCAATGCGAAGGCCCGGCCACGGGCGCGCCGCCGTTCGGTCTCCGAGCCAAAACGCCGCTCATAGTCGAACTCGATGAAATGGCCGGACTGGGATTGAATCTGGGGCCAGCCATCGAGATTACCAGACAGCGGGCGGTGGACCGCATCGGTCAGCAGATAGAGCCCGTGATCGCCATGGATGGAGCGGCTGATGATGACATCCACCAGCCCTCTCAGCCCTAAGCGCTGATATTGTTCGGAGAGGCCGGTAATCTCGGCTTCGATGGTCTGATCGGTCTGGGCATCCAGCGCGCGGCGCGTGTTCCAATAGCTGAACGCGACCAATGCTACCGCAGAGGCCGCGAACAGAACCAGATAGATGAACAGAATCCGGAAGGCCTGCGACCGCAGTAGCCGCGGAAGGCGGATTTTCGGACTGCGAAAATTAGGTGCGCGCACGTATCATGTAGCCCGCGCCGCGGATCGTATGCAGCAACGGCGCCTCGAAACCCTTGTCGATCTTGGCACGCAGCCGGGAAATATGCACGTCGATCACGTTGGTTTGGGGATCGAAATGATATTCCCAGACGCTTTCCAGCAACATGGTGCGGGTCACCACCTGGCCGGCATGGCGCATCAGATATTCCAGCAGCCGGAATTCGCGGGGCTGAAGATCAATGGGGGTTGCACCCCGGTTGGCAGCGCGGGTCAAAAGATCGAGTTCGAGATCACCCACCTGAAGGCGGGTACGCACCGTTGCGGGGCTGCGCCGGCGCATCAATGCATCGATGCGGGCCAGCAGTTCGACAAAGGCATAGGGCTTGGTGAGATAGTCGTCACCGCCGGATTTGAGCCCTTTGACCCTATCATCGACTTCGGAGAGCGCGCTGAGAAAGAGCACCGGCGTTGAATTGCCGTGTTCGCGCATTTCTTCGACCAGCTTGAGGCCATCCAGCTTGGGCAACATGCGGTCAACCACCGCAACATCATAGGGGCGCGATAGGGCAAGCGTCAGGCCCGTATCTCCATCGGCGGCATCATCCACGACATGCCCGGATTCCTTCAGGCCATTGACGAGGTAACGCTGCGCTTCGAGATCATCTTCGACGACGAGTATCCGCATGGACTCTCCTGCCTCTCAAAATAAAGTCCGCGTCGGTGATAACGGGGGGGATGGAGTCACCACCGACGCGGGGGCCGGGCAGCACGGATGCCACCCGATGCACAAACTCACGTTTCTCCAATATCGACCGCGATGAACCGCTCACCACCGCCGCGCGTCACCAGCAACAGGACACTCTTGCGCCCTGCCGCTTTGGCATCCGCAATGCGGCCTTGCACGTCTTGGGGTGATTGGACCGCGCGATTGCCGATGGAGCGCACCACGTCGCCCGCCCGCAAGCCCTTGCTTGCAGCATCGCTTTTAGGATCGACCGTGGTGATCACCACGCCGTTGACCGTTTCGCCAAGATTGAGCTGGCGGCGCATATCCGGCGTCAGCAAAGACAAGCCAAGGCCGAGCGCCTGGGTTTTGCTGGGCGTTTGGGCGTTGCCGCCGCCGGGTTGGTTGGAGGCAACCTGTTGGTCCTTGCGCAAGGTGATATGGGCCGTCACATCCTTGCGCGCGCCATCGCGCATGACGGTAAAGGTGGCCTTGCTGCCTGCCAGAAGGGCTGCGACGCGTCTGGAAAGATCGCGCGAGTCCTGCACCGGCTTGCCATTGACGGCAACGACAACGTCACCTTGTTGCAAACCTGCCTTTGCCGCCGGTCCATCCGGCACGACTTCGGCAATGATCGCCCCTTCCATATCCTTCGTGCCGAGGCTGGCGGCAATTTCAGGCGTAAGCGACTGAATTTGAACGCCCAGCCACCCGCGATTGACGTGCCCATGGGCTTTAAGCTGCGAGATAACATCGTGAATGGTCGATGCGGGGATCGCAAAGCCGATGCCGACGCTACCGCCCGTGGGCGAATAGATCATCGAATTCATGCCCACGACCTCTCCGCGCAGGTCAAAGGTCGGACCGCCGGAGTTGCCGCGATTGATAGGGGCGTCGATCTGGATGAAATCTGTATAGGGGCCGTTGCCAACGTCACGCCCGATAGACGACACAATGCCTGCCGTCACCGAATTGGACAGCCCGAACGGATTGCCGACCGCCACAACCCAGTCTCCCACGCGCAGCCTTCGATCATCGCCGAATTCGACGGTGGGCAAAGGCTTGTCGCTTTTGACCTTGAGAAGCGCCACATCAGTTGCCGTGTCGGCGCCGATTAATTTAGCTTCGAACTGGCGCCCATCGGGAAGCTTGACCGATATCTTGGACGATTCGCTGACGACGTGATTGTTGGTGACGATATAGCCGGACTTGTCGACGATGAACCCGGAGCCGACACCAATGGATTTTTGCGGCGCGGCGTTAGGGCCGCCGAAATTGCGGAAGAACTGACGGAAGGGTTCGGGAATATTATCGGGTATCTCGCCCATCGCCGGTGTCGGCGTGGCTTTGGATTCCACCGTTACGCTCACCACTGCGGGACTGACCCGCTCCACCAGATCGGCAAAACTGAACGGCGCGCCGTTTTCGAGCATCCGGGGGGGTTGCACGCGGGGCTTGGCCGGAACGTCCGCGGCCGCAACCTGGGTCATTTGAGGAAGAGGCGCGGAGGATTGCCGATCAGGGGCCAGCGCAAACGCGCCTAGCCCGACCAAAACAATAACTGCCGCAGATGCCGCTGCGAGCAAGCGGGACCGTCGCTTTTGCGACGTAGCGCCGGGCTCTGTATTTTGCATGCAAAATCACTCCTTCAGGCAGACCGACACCTGCGGCCCGCCGATGATTACACTACCTTGGTAAGATTACCTGTTTATAACGTAAGTATTACATCTATGTCATTGAGCGCGCACGTTTGCGCGCTTTGATGACGACGATGGAGCCAACCACAGCGCCCCCTAAAAGGACGGCGACCGGCCCGAACCAGAGCACCCAGGTTGTGGGTTTGAGGGGCGGTGCCATCAACACAAAGTCGCCATAGCGGCTGACAAGGTAGGATTTGATCTGATCATTCGATTCGCCCGCAACGATCCGTGTGCGTATTAAATGGCGGATGTCGGATGCGATCGGGGCGTTGGAATCGTCAATGGATTCTCCCTGGCAGACGACACAGCGCAGTTCCTTTTGCAGCGCGCGGGCGCGGGTTTCCTGCGCAGGGTCGGGAAGTGAGCCTGGCGCCAATGCGGCAGAGGCCGCACCCGACACAAAAAGAAGCAGGAGAAGCAATCGCTTCATAACACCGGCACGGCTTGTTCTGCGGAACGTGCGCGCCGCACCGTGACGCGGCCCATCAATGCGATCAATCCGCCCAGAGCCATGATCGCGCCGCCGATCCAGATGAAGGGCGCCAGCGGATTATAATAGGCCCGGACGACAAACTGCCCCCTGCCCCGCTCATCGCCCAGCGCGAGATAAAGATCGGAAAGCCCGGTGGTGCGGATGGCCGTTTCTGCCGTTTCCTGCTGTTCGACAGGATACACCCGCTTGGCAGGATCCAGCGTGGCCAGGAGCTGGCCACCTTTGCGGACCTGTATGTGCGCGCGGATGGCGGCAAAGTTAGGTCCGTCATCCCGGCTTACGCGGCCCATGGTGATGGCATAAGGCCCGACCTGCGCCGTGTCGCCCGGCCCCAGCAAAGCCAGCGTTTCAACCCGCCACAGCGTTGTACCGGCAATACCCATCAACGAAACGCCGAGCCCGGCATGGGCGATTGCCACCGCAAACGCGGCAGCCGATTTGACGCGCCGTTTGCTGAGATCGGTGACACTGGCGCCAATCACCCAGGCGGCAAGTGCAAAGGCGCCAGCACCCACGAGTATTTCCGTCGAGACGACGAAGCACACGATGACGCCAATAAGCGCGGCGATGCCCAACACAGGCAGCAGCGGACGAACCGCTTCGGCAAACGATGCCTTGTGCCAGCTAAGCCGGGGGCCGAAGGGCAGGACGATCAGAAGCGCGATGCACAGAGGTACGAAGGTGATGGCAAAGAACGGTGGCCCGACCGAAATCTTGGTGCCGGTGAGAGCATCCAGAAAGAGCGGATAGAGCGTGCCCAGAAACACCGTTGCCGTGGCGGCGACCAACAGGACGTTGTTGATCAGAAGCGCCGTTTCGCGGCTCACGGGCTCGAATGCAGCCCCCCTGGCAAGAGACGGCGCGCGCCAGGCGAAAAGCGCAAGCGCACCGCCAATGGCGCCCACCAGCATCACCAGAATGAACATGCCGCGTTCCGGATCGTTGGCGAAGGAATGAACCGACGTCAGCACACCGGAGCGGACCAGGAATGTGCCGATCAGGCTGAGCGAAAAGGCGGCGATGGCCAACAACAATGTCCAGGTTCGAAAAGCCCCTGTGCGTTCGGTCGCCAGTGCAGAATGCAGCAGCGCGGTTGCGATCAACCAGGGCATCAGCGAGGCGTTTTCGACCGGATCCCAAAACCAGAAACCGCCCCAGCCAAGCTCATAATACGCCCACCAGCTGCCCAGCGTGATGCCGATTGTCAGGGCAATCCACGCAGTCAGAATGAAAGGCCGTGCAGCGCGCGCCCAGGCAGCATCCATTTCGCGCGTGATCAGGGCCGCTGCGGCATAGGCGAATGTCGCTGAGAGGCCAACATAGCCGATGTAGAGCGAGGGCGGATGAACCGCCAGACCGAGATCCTGCAGCAAGGGGTTGAGGCCCGCTCCATCAAACGGGGGCGGGTCAATTCGTAGAAAGGGGTTTGAGGTGAAAAGAATAAAAAGAAGAAAGGCGATTGCCAGCAAACCCTGAACGCCCAGGGCCACGGATGTCAGCCGCGCACCGCCGCGACAGGCGAAGGCCATTGCCGCGCTATAGAGCGCCAGCACCAACATCCACAGCAGCATCGAGCCTTCATGATTGCCCCAGACGCCGGTGATTTTGTAGAGCATCGGCTTGGCGAGGCTGGAATTGTTGGCGATGTTGAGCACACTGAAATCGGAAACGCTTGCGGCATACACCAGCATGCCGAATGCGAGCGCGACAAAGACCGCAAACCCCATTGCGGCGCTGGAAGCGATTTGGCGTGACACAGTGGCTGTGACACGCGCCCCTATGAGGCCGCTCACCGCCATCACACTTGCAAGGGCAAGAGCAAGGGTCAGGGCGATCTGCCCTATTTCGGCGGTCATGCGCCGCCTTCCTTCCAACGGCCCGAACGCTTCAGCGCGTCCACGACTTCGGGAGGCATGTAGTTTTCGTCATGCTTGGCCAGAACCTGCGTGGCATCGAAGGTTCCTTTGTCGTTGAGCGCGCCAACCGCGATGACACCCTGATTTTCACGAAACAGTGCGGGCAATACGCCCTGAAATTTCACCGGGACTGTCTTCTTGCCATCTGTGACGGCGAACAGGACCTCTGCCCCGCCGTCATGGGTTATGCTGCCGGCTGCGACCAAACCGCCGATGCGAAAGAATTTGCCCGGCGCCACATGCTTCGTGGCCAGATCGCTCGGGCTATAGAAATAGAGCACGTTGTCGTTCAGTGCCGTGATGGCAAGGGCGGCCCCGCCTGCCCCCGCGACAAGCAGGACCAGAACGAAGGCGAGACGGCGCTTTTTTCGGGCGTTCATGGCCGCGGAATATATAGAGGACTGTCGGCCGCGACCAACGCCTTCGATGCGGCACTCGGCCCCGCTCTTTTTGCGCTTTCCAGGCTACTTTGCAGGAAAATGCCCGTTTCAGTGACCGCCGCGATGCAAAATCTCTTTCGCGTCGCCGGTGTCATAGACCAAGCCATCGGCCAACAGAGTGATCTGGCGAGGCCATTCCGCGCGGACAAGGCCTTTGCGGGTCAGGGCGTTCCAGACCGCTTCATTGTAGAGCCCGGTCGCATCCTTGCCCGACACAACGCCTTCACCCAGATGGAAATGATCTCCATGGGCCTGCGGAAAGGTGTGAACGGTGATTTCGCCCTCGCCGGGGCCGCCTTGCGCTGCCGCCGGAAGCTGCGCCAGCGCCTGAAGCAGGGTGAGTGTGCGCAATTGTAGGGGATTGAGCTTGAGCGGGTTGGTTCTGGGCGGCATGCGTTTGCCTTTCGGGCCAAGGATGTCTGCGGACATGTATTTCCTGCGCACAGGGGTATAATTCGACCTTCACGCTATCGCAATTGCAAGGAACACAATGACAGGACCTCTTCACGGGCTGAAAGTGATTGACTTTGGCCGTTATATCGCCGGGCCATATTGCGCGGCTTTGCTGGCCGATCTTGGGGCCGACGTTATCCGGGTTGAAAAGCGCGAAGGCCGCGAGGACCGGACACTCGTTTCGCTGGCGGAAAATGCCGATGGCAGCCCCCGCGAGGGCGCCATGTTTCTGCAGATGAACCGCAACAAACGCAGCCTTGTGCTGGACCCCATGCACGAGAAAGGGCGTGAGGTCGTTAAACGGCTGCTGCGCGGGGCCGACGTGGTGATCGCCAACCTTCCGGGCGAAACATTGAAGGCGATGGGGCTCGATTACGACAGTGTAGCAGCTCTTAATCCGCGGGCGGTGGTTGGGGTGGTGTCGGCCTTCGGGCTGGAGGGGCCTTATGCCTCCCGCGTCGGGTTTGACGGTGTCGCCCAGGCCATGTCGGGTTCGACCTATTTTTCGGGCACGCAAGACCAGCCTGTGCGGTGTTCGGCTCCTTATGTGGATTTTGGCACGGCGTCCTTTCTGGCCTTTGGTATTCTGGCGGCATTGCGCGCGCGCGATGAAACAGGGCGCGGGCAGTTGGTTGAAGGGTCTTTGTTGCGGACGGCACTGACCTATTTCTCACCGACACTGATCGAAGAAGACGTTCTTAAAATCGACCGCAAGCCAACGCTCAACCGTAGCCAGACGGCGGGGCCTTCGGACATTTTCCGCACCAGCGACGGCTGGATTACTGTGGCGGTCAACGGCGATCCGCTGTTTCGGCGGCTGTGCAAACTGATCGGCGCGCCGGAATGGATTGAGGATCCACGCTTTGCCTCCGACAAGATGCGCGGTGACAATGGCGAAGTCATTTCCGAGCGGATTGCGCAATGGTGTGTAACAAAAACCAGTGCAGATGCGGTTGCGGCTTTCGAAAAAGCGCGTGTGCCAGCGGGGCCAGTGTATCGGCCGAGACAAACACTTGACGATCCGCATGTGAAGGCCAGCGGAATTTTTGCCACGGTCGATTTTCCCGGAATTGGCAAAACGCAGATTGCCGCAACACCGGTGAAACTGCACGCGACACCCGGAACGGTGCGTAGCCGACCACCGGTTCTGGGCGAACATACCGACGATGTCTTGACGGAACTCGGCTATTCGGCAACCGAGATCGCGGAGTTGAAGCAAAGCGGCGCTGTTTAGGCCGCAGGATTTGCGCGCGCGCGGCGACGAAGAAAATCGGCTTCGTCTTCACTGAACAGGATGGCGGTAAGTTCTACCGCCATCCTGAAAAAGGGCTGCGCTTTCGCACGCCGCGTGTCATCCGGGTCTCGCAGCAGTTTGACGATTTCTTCGTTATAGGCGCGCAATTCGCGTTCGACCTCGTCCTCGGCATCCTGGTGTTTGGCGCCAAAGGATGCGCGCGCGGCAAGGTGGCGGCAGCCCGCGAGCAGCTTGGCATAGCGCAGAGCGCGCTCGTTGTTGCGCAACTGAAGGGGCGCATGCTCGACATTCGGGACGCGCGGCCCTGCGCCATAGGCGCCACTCTTCTGCATGGGAATTGCCGCCATAACGCTCGTGACAGCCTGTATCATCAGGGTTTGCATGGTTTCGCCGACAAGGGCGCGGTCCCGCATCAGAACCTGACCCCAGCGACCATCCCTTCTGATATCAACCTCCTTCACCACCGCCGCCGACAATTCGGTAAAGCGGGTGAGGTGGCGGATCAGAAGATCTGCATCGAAGTCAGGAGAACGCACGGCACAAATTTGGAGCGCCATATATTCGAGATCGTGGAACAACAATTCGCCTGCCAGCCCCATGTCGGTGGACGATAGTAGCGTGTCCTGTGTTTTGCGCAGGATCATCAAGGGCAGCCGCAACGCTTCCCACGGTTTGGCGAGGCGGTTCATGGTAATGATCGTGACATAGGGCGCGGCATCTGGATTGGAAGAAAACAGCGCATCATAGGTTTCACGCAGCGACCAGATAAGCTCATCGGTCAGGGCAGCCGTTCCGCGCGGAAGGTTTTTCTGAATGTCCAGAACTTTAGCCCCTACACCGATCAGCAACGCCATTTCTTCTGCGTCAGCCAACATTGGCTCGCCCAAAAGAGCGTGCGCGGCTTGACGACGCTCAGGTGTTGCAAGCGCGGCGCGCATTTCAACCGAGGCCAGGTGCCAGAATGTTTCGGCATGGGCATAGGCGGCGGCCATAGCCCCGTTCTGAATCG